>JADFYS010000055.1 GCA_015232955.1 Gammaproteobacteria bacterium | reverse complement strand
GTTGAGGGTCAGAGCGGGGAGGGAGAGTCGGGTGGAGGTCTCTAACTTATCTGCAGTGAGCTGAAGCGATTGGTTGAAGGAGAGCGGTCTCTCCAGCAGGAGCAGGGTTCCCCGCTCTTGGGGGGACTGCGCCAGCTCCCCTTGCAGATCCAACTGGTGTTCAATCTTGTTGGGAAGCGGGTTTGCCGCCAACAGGGGTAAAAGATCGAGCAGCGACGGTTGGGTATGACGCAGCTGCTGGCTGTGGTTGAGGGTGAGAGCGGTGGTCCCGATGAGTGAGAGCGGTTTGAGTTCGGTCAGATAGTTCTGCAGAGAGGGAAAGGTCTCAATCTGCCACGCTCCTGAGCTGGAGAACTGCTCTGGGCGGTCATCCAGCTCAAGTTGGTAGCGGAGCAGCGGGTGATCGGCCACCGTCAGTGCGCCGCTGGCGTGGCTCTCGTCGGGTGGCCAGTTGAGGCGCTGGTTCAGCTTGAGTTGAAAAGGGAGCGGGGCGAGAAGAGGGGGGTACTGCACGCCGGCGGTGGAGAGGGAGAGGGCGCTGTGGTAGTGCTGAGGCTCATCAGGGCGCTGCTGCAGTTCGGCGGTGAGCTGTAGCGGTGCAACCAGACGCAGCCGCTGATCTCGGGGCGGGGTGATCTGCTTGATAGTCAGCTCGTTTGCAGTGCGGATGGGCCACCGCGACCACTGTTGAAGCTCAGCCTCAAGGATAGAGGGGGCGGGGTGTTCGAAGAGAAGCGTGCCCTTCAGCGTGAGATCGACCTCTCCCAGCTGCTGCAGCGGGGCGGTCGCCGAGTGGTAACGGTGGAGTGCGTGGCGGAGGTGGGCGGTGAGATGCGGCTCCAGCTGCAGGTGGCGAGGGGTGTTGTCGATGGCGAGAGAGAGGGTGAGGAGGGTGAGTTCGTCCAGGGCTGTTGCTGTTTTGAGGTCGGCGCTAGTGAGCTGGAGGTTAGAGGCGATCGTTATCTCTTGCGAGAGATTAAGTGGTCGGAGAAGCTGCGGCAGCATCAGCTCTTCTGCGTTGATTTGGCTCTCAAGCTGCCACTGATCCCGGTGGAGAGCGCCTTGACTGCTCACTTGAACGCCTCTGCTGCTGATGAGGGTAGCGATCCCCCCCTCTTCCTTCTCTGAAGCCAACTGCAGCTGTTCGAGGCTGAGCTTCTGGTCGAAAGTTAGATCCAGCCCCTTGGGTAGAGGCTGCAGCTGTAGCGGATAGTCGAGTCGACCTTCGGCATTGAATTGAAACTTAGGGGTCACCGCGACATGGGGGGTTGTGGCCGCGGATGGCTGCCAGTGGAGGCGATCACTGCTGAGATCACCCGTGACAGAGAACTGTAGCTGAGTCGCCTCCGGCTGCGGTAGTGCCCCGTGCAGAGAGAACTGCTGCCTAAAATTGAGGGGTTGGAGCTGGTGGGGGAGGGTCAGCTGTTCCAGTTGCAGGCTCTCTCTCAGCATAAAGCGGTGATCTTGGTAATCGCCCTCCAGCTGCCACCGCTGCCGGTCGAGGGAGAGTGACAGTGGTGCTTCGCCCTCTTGGCTGAGTTTAAAGGTTATCCCCTCACTTTCGCTCGTCAGCAGGAGGTGGCTGGAGGTGAGGGGGAGGATCGTGGAGAGGGAGATCGCCTCTGCCGTGAGCAGGAGTTCCGGGTTTGTGACACGCTGTTGAATCTCGAAATGGAGTTGGGGGGTGAGCTTTAGCTCCATCTTTTGTGTCGCCGCCACTGCATCGTGATCCCCGGTCGCTGTGGCGGGGGGGATCTCCTGTTGCAGGGCGCCTTCAGAACTCTTCACAAGTAGCTCGCTATGGATCGTTAGCGCCTCTTCCTGCTTTTGGCGAGAGATCTCCGTCGCAAGATCGAGAGTGACCGCGGCGATGGCGGCGGAGAGTTGCGGCTGCTTTAACGCCGTCTGCTGCAGCTGGAGGTGGAGATCACTCTCAAACTGTAACGGGTGGAGGAGGAGTTTAGGTGCCGCGAGCAGCTGGGCAAACGAGAGTTGAAAACGGTGAGAGAGGCCAGAGCGGATCGAGGTGGCGGCGGTATGCTCGCCATCGGCTTCCCCCGAGCTGTCGAGTCGGAGCGCAATCTGTAGCGGGAAGAGAGAGTGGAGACCATAACTAGCGCCGGGGTTACTGCCATCGGAGTGGATCGAACTGTTCACCTCAAGCCGGTAGTGGTCGAGGCTGAGACGGCTCTTCTCCTCCTCGCCACTGCGTTCAAAGGTGAGCCGATCCATTGTTATCTCCTGCCTTGCCGGTTCGAGCTGCAGCTGCCAGGCCCCGGGGCCTGTTTTCAGCGACCAGCGCAGGTGATTATTTACACCGGGGTTGAGGGCAAGGGTGAGCGGATGGGGGCGGCTCTGATGGAAAAGGAGGGCGCTCTCCCCCTCATCCGCAAGGGGTGTCACCGCAAAATTGACCTCGCCCGAGAGCTGTTGGTCACTCCAGAGGAGATCTGCCTGAAGCGAGAGCTTTTGCTGTATCGCTATCCTCTCCTCTTCGTCCCCCAGAGAGAGGTTGAGGGCGATATCATTGAAACGGAGATCGTTCACAGAGATCGGAAGGGGCGGGGTGTCGAGGAGTGCGTTGATCTCGTTGAGGGAGAGCGGCTGCGAAGCCTTCTCATCCTTCTCTTTTGTGGTGGTTTCGCCTCGGGGTTGACGGAGATTGAGATCCACTCCGTCCATTAGCAGCTGTTGGATCTCCACCCGATGATCGAGCAGGGCGCGGGCGTCGTAGGCGAGGGTGAACGCACGCAGCTGCAGCGCCAACCGCTGTGACGCCGCCACTTCACTGCCGCGGTGCAGGGATAGATCCCGTAGCTCTACCCCGTGGAGGAGATCGATAGAGAGATAGCCTACCTGTAGCTGTTCAATCTCAACCGTCTTCAGCAGGGGGGAGGCGAAGGAGAGGATCGTCTGATTGATGCGGTTGCTCTTTAGGGCGAAATAGAGCAGCGGTGGGAGGGCAAGCAGAAGCAGGAGCAGGCCGAGCAACAGCCGGCGCGGCCAGCGCCGTTTAGGGGCGGCGGATGGCAGCGGCTGTGGTTCCCGGGATGGTTGCTCTGGGGTGAGGGTTGGATCCACGGTAGGGAGTGGCGGGATTAGTTGTTCATCGCCCCGCTGTTAATCCAGGTGACCAGGTTGTCGCGGTTGGCGGCACTGAGTGAGACGCTGATGGCCCGATGGAGGTTGATGGAGGGGGTACAGTTGTAGGTTGCACCAAGGGTGTCGGCATACCCCTGATCGAGGGAGGCGAGGAGGGAGGAGTTCGCCGCATCACCGGGGGTGATAAATTTGACCTGATCACAATTGCCGTTTTTTAGCCAGTTGGGGTAGTCACTCGCCTGACGGTTGACCAGACTGCTGTAAAAACTACTTTTGGTCGTAAGGTTGGGGCCGTTTTCGGTGCTGTCGGCAGCGCTGGCAGAGTGGCAGTTGAGACCACAGCCGCTGAAGCTGCTCTCCCAGAGTGAAGTTAGGGTCGGGGTTGTGGATGAGCTACCGCTATCTGCTTCATCATCACCGGAACCGCACCCCCCAATAGAGAAGATAAGAAGGAGTAGCAGCGGGCTATACAGTCGTGTCTGGGGCATCTCGGTTCTCCGTGGTGGCGACAGTAGGGACAGTTTCGGGAAGGGGCGTCGGTTTGTCAATGGTTTCGTCAAGGAGGGCGTAGAGGCTCTGATCTCCAAAAAGGGTGGCGATCGCCCTCTCTTCTCGGGTGGCGATCGTCGTCGCAAGGGTGCGGTATCTATTTGTGCTAGAGGTGAGTGTAAGACGGGGCGTGGCGGTTGCCGGGACAAAAGCTGCCAGCTGCTGCAGCAGCTCACTGACCAGGATCTGCTGTGGATCTCTCAGCGGGATCACCCGCTGCTGATGGTCGCCACCCAGGGTGAGGATCTCCAGTTGACACAGCTCCTGCAGGATCTGCTGCTGTAGATTGAGCGGTAGGGTGCAGTGGTGGGAGATCTCCTCTACCGTCAGGGCGCGGTTATGGTGGTAGTAGTGATCCAGAACCAACAGCAGAAGCTGGAGCGAATACTCCCGGCGCTGTTGGTGACTCAACTCCTCCAGCTGCTGCTGTGGTAACAGTTTCTCGGGGTACTGGAAATAGAAGCTGACCTGGGCGCTAAAGAGGAGGATAAGCCAGCCGAGGTAGACCCAGATCATAAAGAAAAAGAGAATGGCGAAGCTGGAGTAGATAGCGGTCTGGGTGGCGGCGTTGGCGACAAACCAGGTGAAGAGGATACCGAAGGTCTGCCAGATGGTGCCGGCGACAATCCCCCCCACCAGTGCCGCTTTAAAGCGGACTTTGGTATTGGGAACAAAGCTGTTGATAAAGGTGAAGACCCCGATCACCATTAGATAGGGCATCATCTTTCCCAAAAAGAGAAGGAGAGAGCCGAGCGGCTCAACCGCAATCAGGCTCTGAACCACACTCTCTTTACTAATTGAGGCGGTGATGCCGAGGGCAGAGATAATGAGTACCGGACCGACCAGGATGATACTGAGGTAGTCACTAAAGCGACGGCCAAGGGTTCGGGGTCGCTCCACCATCCAGATGTAATTGAAAGCGCTCTCAATTTTATGGGTAAGGGCGATGATGGTGTAGATGAGGACCGCAGTACCCACCGAACCGAGCACCCCGAGGCGCATATTGTTGACAAAGGTGACGAGATGTCCCACCAGCTCGTCCGCCGCCGGTCCTAACGGGGAGAAGAGGCTCTGCAGCATCGGTTCGATATGGTTGTGGGCGCCAAGCCCTTTGAGCATCGAAAAGCTGACAGCGATAAGGGGAACCAGCGCCATCAGCGTGGTGTAGACCAGACTGGTGGCTCGAAGCGTCAGTTGATTATTGGAGAGAACCGAACGGAAGATGATGATCGAATTGGTGAGAATCTTCATCCAGTCATCCTGAAGAGAGAAGAAATTTTTGAGGAGAGAGGGGGTGGCCATGGCAGTAATCGGTATTGGTCAGGTGGGTTGCAACAGTTGAGGGGGGAAGTGTAAGAGGAGTCGCCCTCCAATACCATCCTTGACCGGAGAGATATCGTTGAAGATGGGGTAGAATGGAATTTTCTGATGAAGAGAGGGTGGCGTCGTGACAACAGATAACCGACCAACGAGGGGGGATCTTGTCTCTACCCGTCTCGGGGCAGCACGAACCCGACTTATCCTCGATAAGCCGTTTCTCGGGGCGATGGTGATGCGGATGCCGTTGCTGGAGGCGAATCCCGACTGGTGTCAGACTATCGCTTCCGATGGACGGAGTATCTACTACAACCTCGATTATATCGAACAGCTTTCACTCAATCAGGCGCAGTTTCTGCTGTCACATGAGGTGCTCCACTGCGCCCTCTCCCACTTTTTTCGTCGTCACCATCGGGATCGCATCCACTGGGATATCGCCTGTGACCTCGCTATCAACCCCCTGTTGCTGGCAGAGGGGATGACCCCGTCTCCCGACGCCATTGTCCTCACCGAATTTGAGGGGATGAGTGCAGAGGAGATCTATCCCATGGTCAAGGAGCATGAGAATCTCAAGCCCCATGATGATCACCTCTATGACGATCAAGAGGATGAGGGCGGGGGGGACGAGGGTGAAGCGGGCGGTGGCGGATCTTCCCGTGATAAAGAGGCATCGGGAAGGGGCGGTGGTGAACCGAAACAGGATCAGGCGCGTGGCGGTCAGCGAGAGGGGGCACCACGCCCTCAGCCGCTTTCGTTCCAAGAGAGAGAGGCGCTGGAGCAGCAGTGGAAACAGCGGCTGGCGGGGGCTGCGCAGTCGGCGCTGCAGGCGGGTAAGATGAGCGAACTGCTCCAGCGTCACCTGGAGAATCTGCTCCAGCCGCAACTCTCGTGGCGGGCACTGCTCGCCCGCTACATGACCGCAACTGCCCGCAATGACTACAGCTACAGCCGACCATCGCGGCGGGAGGGAGAGGCAATTATGCCCTCGCTGCGTAGCCATCAGTTACGGGTGGTGGTGGCGCTGGACAGTAGTGGTTCGGTCAGCGATGAAGAGATGCGCCAGTTTGCCTCTGAGGTCGATGCGATTAAGGGGCAGATTGAGGCCCACATCACCCTCGTGGGCTGCGACTCGGAGCTGTCGAGTGAGGGACCGTGGATCTACGAAAGCTGGGAGCCGCTGACTCTTCCCCAGATCCTCAGCGGAGGGGGGAGTACCGATTTCCGCCCCCTCTTCACCTATGTTGAATCGCTGATGATCCCCCCTGATCTCATTCTCTATTTTAGTGATGGTCGCGGCCACTTCCCCCCCTCACCACCAGCAGTACCGGTGATCTGGCTGATTAAGGGGAAGGGGGAGGTGCCGTGGGGAGAGCGGATCCAGTTAAACTGATTTCGATTTGAGGCAGAGGATGAAAGGAGGCGACCATGGCTAGACGAGGTGCGGCAGAGATAGCGTTGAGCAGCGAGGATGCGCTTCGCCTCCATGTCCTGATCACTCAGGCGGAGGCGATTCGTATCGATGAAAACCAGCTCGAAGTATATGGTCTGAAGGGGGAGCAGGTGATGCAGCTCACCCTCCATCCCACCTCGCGCAGTGATATCTACCTTGAAAAGGTGCGAGAGCTGCTGGCGCAACAGGTTCTCAATACCCCGGGAGGCTATCCGGTGGTGTTACGGCGCTGGGGACGGATGGGGCAGGTGGAGAGCAGTCAGCTCGAAAAGCTGCTCTGTCTTGGCGATGTCGATGCGGTAATGGCGGTGGTCTCGGCACCTGGGCTGACTCTGGAGCTGGCGCGACGGGCGTGGTGGGCCGCCCCCTACTCTGAATATGCGCGACAGATGCTCGCCAACCCGAAAGTGAGGCAGAGCGAACTGGGGCGGGAGATGGCGCTCTATCTGGTGGAGCACCTCCCGTTTGAAAGCGAGCACAACACCATTATGGAGACGGTGCGTCTTCTGCTCCAGCCGGGTCTGGTGAGTGAGGAGCAGCGGCTACGCCTCTGGAGTAGCGGTCGCTCCAAAATCTCCTATCGCATCCCATTTCTCGAAAGGAGCGCCCGATTTGGGGATCCGTTGCCGATAAAGGCGAAGGCGAAAGAGGGGGGGGCGGCATTAAAATCGCTGCTGCAACCGCAACTGGAGCAGGGAGAGTCTCTGACCACACTTCTCGTCCATCTTCAAGGAGAGGCGGGACAGGCCTTCATTCAGGGGGTACTGGATGCCCTGCGGCGACCCCCGGATCAAGAGGTAGTCACTGCCCTGTTTAACGCCATAGGTAGCTATTTTGCACAAGAGGGTGAGAGACAGGCTGCCTCGCTGGAGGAGATCCAAACTGTGGTGGAGGCAAAACTGCAACACCCCGGAGAGGGATTGGCAGCGCTACTGCATTCTGCACCGCAGATCCGACAAGAGATTGAGGCGATCCTCTTTTTGGGGCAGATTCACGAATCACTACTCACCCCGATCTTTGTCCGCAGTGATGCGGTGGGAACCCTCATGCGCAAGAAGATCGCCCCAGTGGTAGCGCCGCTGCAGCAGAAGTTAAAGTTGCTGCAGGGGTATCCCCAAGAACCCATGGGGGCTTGACGGTGGCGTCCATGCCATCGACACCCGGCAATCGGGTAGCGGAGATCCCTTCGCAGTCACTAACTTAATAGCATTGGCTCCTGAGGTGCGCGGGTTGCGTTTGGAGTTGGTGCTAACAACCCAGAGCAACCCCTTGACTTTAGGGGGTAGAGTTCCTATTCTCAGCCATCGCTCCACTTCCATGGTGCGAACCAAAATAACACTGCTGAAGTTCAGTATCTAACGGGGGGATGAGAAGTGAACAGCTGCTTGAATCAAATACCAGTGTACCGACACCGCAGAGATGTGGCGGCGCTGCTCTTGGGGGTTACTCTGCTCCTATCTTGGTTACCACTGGCCGCTTCAGAGGATAGCGATTCTGTCGGAGAGGTGGTGAAGCGCGCTCTGGAGGCCCCTCCCAACCTTCAGCTGGGTAAGGAGCTTTATCGAAGCTGCGCCGTTTGTCATACTCCGGAAGGGTGGGGTGCGCCATCGGGGCACTATCCCCAGATTGCGGGGCAACACCGGAGTGTTACCCTCAAACAGTTGGAGGATATCCACCGCGGTAACCGTGACAATCCGACCATGATCCCATTTACCAGCCCGCTCTTTAGCAAAGGAGCTGAGGCGTTGAGTGATGTCTCGGCTTATATCGAACAGCTGCCGATGGTACCCAACAACGGGACAGGATTCGGTCGGGATCTCGAACAGGGGAAAGCCCTCTACATCGAATATTGTCAAGAGTGCCATGGAGAGAATGGTGAGGGGGATGCTGAAGAGTTCTACCCTCGGATTCATGGACAGCACTACAACTATATCTTTCGCCAGATGCGCTGGATTAAGATGGGTAAGCGAAGAAATTCCAACCGGGAGATGGTAGAGCAGGTCGCCGATTTTACATATCACGATATGGCCATCATTTCCGATTATGTCTCCCGCCTCCGCCCCAATCCAGAGAAGATGGCTACAGAGATGGATTGGCGCAATCCCGACTTTAGACATGAGTTCCGTACCGCGCCTCGCTCGGGGGAGTGGCGTCGGCGTTAACAAGAGATTCTTACCGCTATCCACTTCAGGGTAGGGCACAACAACAATTTAATTTGATCAATAAGGGAGATAGAGATGGTGTCACAGATGAGTTTTCGAGAGTTGGCTAAGGTAAGCAGCAGAGGGGTGTGGTCACTCATCATCCTCTTCGCATGTACACTCAATAGTACGGCCGTTGTTGCGGAGGACTCTCTGGGTCAGATGCTGCGCGATGTCGCTGCAGGTGGTTCTGTGGAGCAGCTTAATGTTCTGCTGCGAAAAGGGGCGAATATCGATGCTCCGGGGAAGTATGGTAAACGGCCATTGATGTTTGCCGCAGAGTCGGGAAATACCGATGTGGTGGCGACTCTGCTGGCGCAGGGGGCCGAGGTGAATGCCCGTACCAAAACCGGTGATACCGCGCTGCTCTATGCGGTGGAGCATGGCCACTCTGGGGTGACAGCACTGTTAATTGAGTTGGGCGCCAATGTCCATGATCGCAATCGCTCTGGTAACGACTCCCTTATGCTGGCTGCGAAAAAGGGCGATGCACTAATCGCCGCCCAACTACTTGAGTTTGGAGCAGATGTGCGCTCCTCCGATACCAATGGCAATACCGCCCTGATGCACGCGGTGAATGCCGGTCACCTTGCTGTAATTGAGGCCCTGTTCAAATACAGCAGTCAGGTCGCCCCCTGTCTACCCAACAATAGCGGTCACACCCCGTTAATGACGGCAATTAACCGTAATTTTGATGCTGCCATTGAGATTTTATTGCCCAAAACCAAGAGTGTTAACTTCCAGGACAATTTTGGAGCCACGGTTCTCCACTATGCAGCAGAGAAGGGGCGTCTTGAGACCGTAAAGTCGCTGTTAGAGCATGAGGCCAAAATTAACATCAAAGATGAAGAGGGTTCTACCCCGTTAATCTATGCCATCCGTGGCGGCCATAGTGAAGTGGCTGCATTTCTGCTGCAACACGGCGCCGATAAAGCGGTAGTCAATGGAAGTGGCAAAAGTGCACTGGATATTGCACGCGAAAATGAAGAGGATGGGCTAGTGCAACTGCTGCAGTAACGCTGCGCAACGCCTATTACCGAGGCTTCAGGCGGATTGAAAAGGTGATGCACCGGCAAGTAGGGTGGATAAGCGTAAGCGCATCCACCAATCGAGGCAAAAGGTGGATGCGCCCCCGCTGCTCCACCCCACGACTAAGACGGCAGCGGAGGGGGCGGGAGAGGCTCGGCAACGGCAAGTACGGA
>JADFYS010000054.1 GCA_015232955.1 Gammaproteobacteria bacterium | reverse complement strand
GACTTGACGGGGGCATCTGGAAGGGTTTTCCCGACCCTATCCCGAGCCACTTCCAGCTACTCTTTTGGTACAAGGACTATGACTCCTCGTACCCAGTAGGCGTTAAATTTGATAAAGCCGAAGAAAATTAAGCGGAAATTGGTGGACTTACGCACCGCTATGTATAGACACAAGGACTCGAAGTCCCCATGCACAATAGCTAAAAAAGATAGGTTAGTAATAGAAAAGAATGAGAAAAATGGTGGCCAGGCACAGAATCGAACTGTGGACACGAGGATTTTCAGTCCTCTGCTCTACCGACTGAGCTACCTGGCCAAGAGGCGGCTATTTAAGCTGCTATGACGATTTATGTCAAGACTTTTGGCTGTTTTTCAGACCAATTTTTGGAGCTGGCTCTCTCTCAACTCTCGAAATGGCTCTCCAGTTGCCAATCGTGCTCTGCAGTCACAAACTCCTGCCAGCGTTGATTAAACTCGGTAAGTGTATGATACGCTTTGTGTTCATGCCAACCACTCACCACCCCCGCCGCATAATGGAGTTCGCTATCATTTTCCCCTTCCAGCAGCCGATGAAGAAGGTGGTTCATCACCTCGATATCATTCAGATTTCCCAATAACTCCTGCATCCCTTTGCTGTGTTGGGTGAAGGTCGATAGGTTTGTAAACAGGGGCTGAAATGAATCTAAGGCGTAACGAAGTTTCTTAAACTCGATTCTGAGTTGATGCATCGCTTCTGCATTATGGGTATCTATATCACTCCCCATAGCATTGATCTTAGATATCTGTTTTATGAGCAGCTTCTGGGCATACTCTCCTGCCGGGAGCTTCAACTTTTTCTGGATCTTTCCCCCCCCCTGCTCCCACAACCGCTGTCGAAGCCAGGAGGGAAAGCGCTCACAAAAAGTGGCGAACTCTGAGCTGTCGAGCATTAGCACCACCCGCTGATAAGCCTCTTCACGCGCCAACGATCCTTTTGCAATCAGTTGTGATAATGCCGGAAGTTCCCGCCTCACCTCTACTGCCGGTACTGTCTCGGTGAGAAAGACATCAAGATCTCTCGCCTCTCCGGCTTCACTGGCGAGGGCGCGCATGGCCGTAGTCCAGTCACGGGCCAATGGGCGGGGGATCACCGTTCTAAAGAGGGTGAATAGAGAGCGCATGCGTCTGAATGAGACCCGAAACTGATGAACGCCAAGCGGCTGCTGCCAGCTTCTCGCCTGATCGCGCCAGGTTAACATATACTCAAAATTGGCCATAAAGAGGAGCTCAATCATCTCAGAGACACTCTGATTCGGGGTCAAATCTACCACAATCGCCTTTTTCTTCGTCATAACGCCACTACCTGTCTCAGTTTATTGATGGAAATAGTCAGGCTCACTGCCCGCTCTCCATTTGATATTACAACCGAGACTGGGGATCTGCGCTTCTGAAATAGCACTGCCGGAGCGGAGAGCGTCGAGTGCTGCCACCAGATCTTCTCCGTTCACCGGGAGGCCATTTCCAGGACGGGCAGAGTCAAACTGCCCTCGATAGACAAGATGGTGGTCAGCTGAGAAGAGGTAGAAGTCAGGAGTACAGGCGGCACGATAGGCCTGAGCCACCTGTTGGGTCTCATCGTAGAGATAGGGGAAAGTGAACCCGTACTTTTCCATAAACGCCCCCATCTTCTCCGGGGCGTCATCGGGATATGTGGTCGCATCATTACTGTTAATTGCTACAAAAGCGACCTCGGGATAACGCGCTGCAACCTCTGCCAATTTAGGGGCAATGTGGATCACAAATGGGCAGTGGTTGCAGATAAATGCCACCAGCAGAGGCCGCTGTAGAAATGCGTTCAGAGAGATCCGCTCTCCCGTCACCGGCTGAAGCAGGTCGAAATTAGGGGCAACGGTGCCCAGTTCAAGCATGGTTGATGGGGTGCGAGCCATGAATACTCCTTAAGCTTAGAAAAGTTGATTACTGTAGTGTAAGTTGTGCTGTCCACTGCTGGTGGAGCTGTTGCGAAAGAGCTGTGCCTACTCTTTCAGCAAAGCGGGCAAGGAGGTCGGGGGTGTGGGTGTAGCTTACAATCTTCTTTGCGCCGATAATCTCTCTCGCGACAAAGTGGCGATCGCCCAGACCGTCCGCCAAGCCAAGCGCTACCCCCCGCTCTCCACTCCAGAAGAGGCCACTGAAGAGATCGGGATTCTGGCCGAGACGCGCTCCCCGTCCCGCTTTGACTGCGGTGATAAACTGCTGATGAACCTCTGTCAGGACGCCCTTCACATGTTCGACATCCCCCTCTTTTTCAGGCAAGAATGGATCTAACCCCCCCTTATTGACTCCGGCGGTGTACAGGCGGCGCTCCACCCCCAGTTTTTTCATACTCTCGGTAAAGCCAAAACTGTCCATACGCACCCCGATGGAGCCGATAATGGAAGATGGATTGACATAGATGTTCTCTGCACCGACGGCGATATAGTAACCACCAGAGGCACCAATATCGGCAATGACTGCATGGAGTGGAATTTCGGGGTTCTGCTGACGCAATCGCCGCAACTCGTCATAGATATAGGCCGACTGTACAGGACTGCCACCAGGAGAGTTGATCTCAACAATCACCCCTTTCACCCCTTCGTCCTCAAAGGCATCACGCAGACTGGCGATCACATCCTCGGCATTCGCTCGGCTATCTTCTGCAATCACCCCTTTAATCTCCACTAGGGCGGTGTGCTCTGTGGTGCTGGCGGTCAGCTTCTGCAACTGCTGCCCCTGAAAGAGAATTACAGTTACGACAATGAGATAGGTGAAGGTAAGCACCTTAAAAAATATCCCCCAGCGCCGACTGCGCCGCTGCTCTGCCAGTGCGGCAAAACTGAGTCGGTTGATCAAATCGCGGTGGAAAGCCCTCTCTTCCAACGCGCTCTCTGTTTCATGCTGATTCATAGCTTGGTCCTGTCTGTTTGGAGGAACATTGGCAATTCACCAATATCATCTATTGTACCGCAAGGCTCATAGCGTAACAGTCGTTGCACTGCGTGAACACCATAGGTAACTGCGAGTGTTGCCGTTCCGGCGTTTTTTCCCATCTCCATGTCATATTCGGTGTCCCCTATCATTAGGGTCCGTTCCGCCTCTACCCCGCAGTTCGCCATCACTTCGAGTAGCATCTGCGGGTGGGGTTTGGAAAACGCCTCATCCGCGCAACGGCTGATGTGAAAGAGGTGGCCGATACCGGTCTCTGCCAACACTTTATTTAACCCGATCCGTCCCTTGCCAGTCGCAATGGCGAGAAGATAGTCTCTCTGCAGCAGCGTCACCACCGCCTCTGACTGCGCAAAGAGCTGACTCGGAGTCTTATCTTCCTCCAGATAGTGATGACGATAGCGCTCGATGATCTGCTGATAGTGCCTCTTCCCCTCCTCGGGAAAGAGGGTATCTATCGCCTCTTGCAGCCCTAAACCGATGATGTTCTTAATCTCTTCGCGACTACGCTTCGGTAAATTAATGTCCTCAATCGCCCGCTCCATACAGGCGACAATTCGCGCTTCTGAGTCCATTAGTGTCCCATCCCAGTCAAAGACAAGGAGATCAAAGGGGAGATCGGGACGAAGGATCATGTTATTGGCTCCAGGCGCTGAAGTAGCTGCTGCAGACCCTCAGGAAGAGGGGCGACAAGGTCATAGGTGAAGATCTCTGGCAGGGTAAAGCGAATAGAGTGGGCATGTAAAAAAACTCTTTTGAGTCCTAAATCTGTCATCTGCTGATTGTATTGCGCATCGCCATATTTGGGATCAGCGGCGAGGGGGTGGCCGATATGTTTGGCGTGAACCCGAATCTGATGCGTTCGACCCGTCACCAGCTTCACCTCTAGCAAGCTCCCTTGACGATACTGGGTCAGTGGCCTGAAGAGTGTTCGCGCCATCTTTCCTGAGGGCGAGACGGTGACAATCCGCTCTCCGGAGAGTGTATTTCTTTTAAGTAGCGGTGCATTTACGCTCCGCTCTCCCCCCTGCCAAACCCCCATCACCAATGCGCGATACCGTTTATCAATACCGCCACTCTGGGTTAAGCCATGGAACGCCCGCAACGCGCTGCGCCGTTTGGCGATCACCAGACAGCCCGAGGTGTCACGATCCAGGCGATGAGCCAGCTCCAGATAGGGGGCGTCGGGTCGGAGCTGGCGCAACCCCTCTATCACCCCATGGCTAACACCACTTCCGCCATGGACTGCGACACCAGCCGGTTTATCGAGAAAGAGGAAGCGGTCATCTTCAAACAGCACCGATCGCCGGAGCAGTTGCAGCAGGGAGGCGCTGGGTGTCAGGCTCTCTTGCTGTTCAAGGCGAATAGGGGGAATACGCACCGTATCGCCGCACATCAACTTCCGCTTATTCTGACAGCGCCCCTTGTTGACTCTCACCTCACCTTTACGCACGATGCGGTAGATGTGACTTTTGGGCACCCCCTTCAAGTGTTTCATCAAAAAATTGTCGAGCCGCTGGCCATCCCCCCCCTCTCCGACAACCACTTCAGTCACACTCTGCCAGTTGTCGCTCTTCTCCACAGCCATCTCTCCACCCAAAAAAGAGCCATTTTAACCCAGACACCACCAATTTGGCTGCGAACAGATGTCATCTAATGAACCGATGTACTCAAGAGCGTTGGAAATCGTGGGCTTCAGGGCGTTGGGATGTGTGGCTGTTCAAGGATTTAGAACGATATAATAATATATTTAATTCAATTGGTTATAAGCAAGCAAGAGTCGCGGCTACCGCCTCTCCGGGACCCGGATTTTAATCCAGCTACAGCGGTTCTCCTCTTCAACCCCACTATTGCTACAGAATCTTTTTCTTGATATATTCCCCGCTCCTGAATTGGGGGCCATTCTTCTTTATTCTTATGCCTGGTCAACCTGCTTGGTTGATCCTTATCCCATAGCCAATGGACCTCAATAAACAGCGGTTTCAGTAGTCGTTATGAATACCTGTTTTCCTGTTTTTGCTGTTACCAACTGTTTTGAATAGTTACATTTTCCAAACGCTACAGGCCGTTTGGGAGCGGTCCTCCTCTCTTTGAGAGTTGACCATGATTAGGAGACTCAACCTCCCCGCACCAGCGTCAACCGCGTGTTGCAGTGACTGAAGCGAGGAGCGTGGGCTACTGTTTTTTGTCACCCCTACAGCGTCTTCAATTTCTGTAACGCAGTAGGTGTGTGGCCATTGGAATTATTGCACTCTACCCCGAGATCCGTGTCGATTGCCGGAATAGAAGCGCCCTGAATCTGCGAGCATCTCGACTGTCGCCTCAGCAGGGCCGCCTTTTAGCTTGCCGTCGGTCTACTCTGACCTGGAGATGGGTGCATACTTAAGGATATGTAATGAAAAGAATACTTTTTAACGCGACTCAGCCAGAAGAGTTGCGGGTAGCCATGGTAGATGGTCAACGGCTTTATGATCTGGATATCGAAAACTCAACCCGTCTTCAAAAAAAATCCAATATCTATCTGGCGAAAATCACCCGTATTGAGCCAAGCCTTGAAGCCGCCTTTGTCACCTATGGTACAGAGCGACACGGCTTCCTCCCTTTAAAGGAGATCTCCCGCAACTACTTCCAGAACAGCGATGGCGGTGGCCGACCCGAGATCAAAAAAGTCCTAAACGAAGGGCAGGAACTTCTGGTTCAGGTAGAAAAAGAGGAGCGGGGCAACAAAGGGGCCGCCCTGACCACCTTTATCAGCCTTGCCGGGCGCTATCTGGTGTTAATGCCCAATAACCCCCGTGCCGGCGGCGTCTCCCGGCGTATCGATGGCGAAGATCGGACCGAGTTGCGCAGCGCCCTGAGCCAACTCACTATCCCCGAAGAGATGGGGGTCATCGTCCGCACTGCCGGTGTGGGCAAAAGCGCCGAGGCGTTACAGTGGGATCTCGATTATCTACTGCAACTCTGGAACGCCATCGATAACGCCGCCAAGGCTCGCAAGGCGCCCGCCCTCATCTATCAAGAGGGCAATATTATCATCCGCACCATTCGTGACTATCTCCGTGCCGATATTGGTGAGCTGCTGTTTGATGATGGAGTCGCCTTCCAGCAAGCGAAAGACTTTATGTCACAGGTTATGCCTCATAACCTGAATAAAATCAAACATTACACTGATAGTGTCCCCCTCTTCACCCGCTACCAGATTGAGTCGCAGATTGAGTCCGCCTATCTGCGGGAGGTGCGTCTCCCTTCGGGGGGATCCATCGTCATCGACCACACTGAGGCGATGATTGCGATCGATATCAACTCCGCTCGTTCAACCAAAGGGGGTGATATCGAGGAGACTGCACTCAATACCAATCTTGAGGCTGCTGACGAAGTGGCGCGACAACTCCGTCTGCGAGACCTGGGAGGGTTGGTGGTGATCGATTTCATCGATATGTCGCCGGCACGCAACCAGCGTGCAGTAGAGAACCGGCTCCGCGATGCCCTGAAGATCGATCGGGCACGCGTTCAGGTGGGGAGAATCTCTCGTTTTGGTCTGTTGGAGATGTCTCGCCAACGACTGCGCCCCTCTCTCGGTGAGTCGACCCAGAATGTCTGTCCCCGCTGTGATGGTCAAGGGACCATCCGCGGTGTCGAGTCGCTCGCCCTCTCCATCCTCCGTATCATTGAAGAGGATGCGATGAAGGAGAAGACGGCACAGATCAAGGTTCAGATGCCGATTGAGATCGCCACCTTTCTCCTCAATGAGAAGCGCGCCGGTATCAATGAGATCGAAGATCGACAGCAGGTCAAGATCATTCTTATTCCCAACCCGACACTCCAAACACCTGAATACAACCTGCAGCGGGTACGGATGAGTGAGGTCAATGAAGATGAGCACAACCGTTCAAGTTTTGAACAGATCGAGGCGGTAGAGAGCGACTACTCCCCCCAAAACAGTAACCGAACCGTTCCAAAGCTGGCTCCGGCAGTCAAAGGGGTCACCCCACTGGTGACCCCGCCCTCTCCCCAGAGCACCGTCGTAGCGCCTGAAGAGAAGAGCGGAGGCTTTTTAACCCGTCTCTTCTCCATCTTTACCGGTGCGGAGAGTGACCCTGAAGAGGCAAAACCAACCGCCGTTGAGCCGATAGAAGCCAAACCCAACCCCAGTGAGGGGGAGAGGGCACCCCGAAGAGGTCGGGGTAGCCGCCGTCGTGGCTCCCGTAATCAGAAAGGGTCGGAAAACGGAAGTGGTGACAGTGAACGCCGCCCTTCCCAGACAGACGCTGACAGTCGCCAAAACAGTGGTAACCGCAGTGAAGAGGGCAACCGCCAGCAAGAGGCTGCTGCAGATAACCGCCCGGAGAGAGAGAGCAGTCCGGAGAAAAGAGAGGAGCCACAGAGTGAGGGGAACAGCAACGCCCCAACCAGAGGGCCGGATGGCCGTTCTGAATCCGAATCGGGCGAAGGTGGTGGTAGAAGCCGTCGCAGCCGAGGTCGCGGCAGAAGACGCTCTTCCGGTTCAAGAAACAGCAATCGTCCCCCCAATCCTGAGCGAACCGAAGATGGGAGTTCGGAGGGGCTGCAGCCGTCCTCAACCCCAGAGGGTGTTCGCGCAGAGGATGGCTCGCGTCCAGAGCAAGAGAGGCGCGAATCGGCCCCAGTATCCGATGTGAAGAGGACACCATTTGCGGAACAAACGCCAAAAAGCGCAGACTTGCCCCAACCGGAGACCGCAACCCCTTCCGCTTCATCTAGTGGCGAACAGGCGGGTTCTCAACAACGAGATCTGCCACCCTCCTCTGCGACTACAGAGTCCACCACCACTCCCCCCCCCCCCCTCGCCAAAACCGCTTCCGCCAAAGAGAGCTCAGGAGGATACCTCCTCGCCACCCTCTCCCACGACAGCAGAGCGCGATACCCAGCAAGAGAGTGTGACTCCGATCGCCACCTCACCCACGACTCCCGTAGCAGCAGATAACATCAAGAGCGACGAAGGTGAACCGAAGATCAACAGAGCAGAGACGAACGCTCCCCCCGATGGGCGTGGATCTTCTATACCAGAGCGTGGGGTCGAGACGATCAAACCTGCACCGCTGCCTCGGAGCGTGCAGAGTGCGGAGCCCCCCCCCGAGACTCCGACAGCCAGAGCCACTGTAGTGCAAACAGAGAGTAGTCCAGCAGAGAGCTCTTCACTCAACAATCTCTCTCCCTCAACGCCAGAGGCCGAAGCAGCGGTCAAGCCCCAAGCCGATCCGACACTATCTCCCCCCCCTGCGACCTCGGACGAATCCCCTCGCCAAGAGAGCGCGCGCGACAGTGAGACTGAGGAGAAGGGAGAGCCGTCGCCTCCCCCCAAGCGAAAAAGCAGCACCAAAAAACGGAGCACCTCCCCCAAAAGCAGGGTTGTAAAGAAGAGAACCGTAAAAAAGAAGAAGAGCAGCAGTAGCAGCACTGAGACCAAAGAAGCGGCTTCAGAAGCGGCTTCAGAGGCGGTAACAGTAGCTGGGGGGGGGAGCGACAACCCGCCGGATAAGACGCATGAGCAGTAACGGCAGCAGCGCCGTCAGTCCAAAAGCCACCACCCTGCAGAGGGTGGGGGTTGGACTCCTCGCGCCCCTCCTGTTCGCTTTAGGCGGATGTGCCCATAAAATTGAGGTTCAACAAGGTAATGTGGTCACTCAAGAGCAGCTGCAGCAGCTGCAGCAAGGGATGAGCAAAGATGAGGTCATCACTGTGTTCGGCTCACCCCTGCTGCAGGATCCGTTTCACCCCAACCGCTGGGATTATCAATTCTCTCTCGCCCACGGCGGCAAGTCGGGCGAGAGGTCTGATCGTTATGGCCTGACCCTACTCTTTCAAGAGAACCGTGTTTCAGAGATCATTACCAAGGGAAAAATTCCTCTGAGTGCAGATACGATTGTCCGTTGATGTCGGAATTTTACTCCTCACCGCCACCTTTGTTCATCTTCTTCCCCTCACTCGCCCGCTGTTTGCGCACAGCTTTGGGATCTGCAATTAAAGGGCGATAGATCTCTATTCGGTCTCGCTCGCGCAGTGTGGCGCTCAATTTAGCCACCTTACTAAAGATACCGACATCACTCTTTTCAAGATCAATTTCAGGAAATGCCTGGAGTACCCCCGAAAGCTCAATCGCCTCCTGCACTGTTGCCGCTGATCCGAGTGTCACTGTAAATATCTGCTGTTCTGTAGGGGTTGCATAGGCAACTTCTACCATTATCGAAGTTTGCTCTTCAGCCATCTTTTCCATAAACCTCATCCGCTTTTTTTACAAAGGCATCTACCAGTGTGTTGGTGATCTGGTTAAAAACCACCCCTAAAGTTGCCGCCACAAGTCGGCTCGAGAACTCAAACTCGAGATCCAGGGCGATCTTGCTCGCCTCGTCAGAGAGCCTATGGAAGCGCCAGATCCCGTGAAGAGAGCGAAACGGCCCCTCTTCAAGTACCATCTCTATCGATTCATTGGGAAGAAGGGTGTTTCGGGTGGTGAAAGGCTTGGTCAAACTACCGTAGCTAATCACCACTGTTGCGACCACCATACCCTCCTCCCGGGAGAGGATCTCCGCCCCCCCACACCACGGTAGAAACCCGGGATAACCCTCAACATCACTCACCAGCCGATACATCTTCTCAACACTGTGTCGCACCAGTGCGCTCTTATTGACGCTAGTCACACCACTTCCTTCATCATTCTCTCTCTTTGTGACGATTGAACACTGCGTAGAGGATTACCCTAAATCCGCAGTTGACCGCGATAAATACCCATCAACATGATGGTGCGATGAAATTCACAATATTTCAACCTAAAATCCGCAGTTGGACACCGTGAAGGGTGCGTTTGTGGCGGCGCAGTGCAAGGCACAACGACGCGTAATAGTGA
>JADFYS010000053.1 GCA_015232955.1 Gammaproteobacteria bacterium | reverse complement strand
TGATGACCGAACTCTACCACCGCTTTTACGGGGAGCCGTGTCCGGGGTTGAGTGAGATCGACCTGGCGCCCTGCTATCAACTCAGCGACCGACGCATCGCCGATGCGCTGCTCGAGGCGAGGCGGGGGATTGCGCCAGAGCGGGTAGAGGGGGGAGAGGCGTATCAGCGGTTAGAGACGCTGCCCTTTGTCTTTCGTTAGAGAAAACCTGTTAGGCGAGCATCAGAAGTTGCTTACTTAGTAGCTTCTTTCTACTGCAAAACGGGCGAGATCGAGCATTGCAGCTTTGGTCTCACTCGAGGGGAGCGTTGCGATCGCCTCTGTCGCCCGCGTCGCTTCATCCTCTGCTGCGCGAATGGTGTAATCGATGGCGCCGTTACTTTGAATGGCCTTCATCACCGCATCAATGTTATCGCTACCCCCATTTTCGATGGCGTGGGTGACGACCGCTGCCGCCTCTGCCGAGCCGTGGTGGATAGTGTAGATGAGGGGGAGCGTCGGTTTTCCTTCGGCGAGATCATCTCCGATGTTCTTCCCCAGCTGTTCAGCAGAGGCGCTGTAATCGAGTGCATCATCGATAAGCTGAAAGGCGACACCCAGGTGTCTGCCGTAGGCGGCGATGGCCTGCTCTTCTTCACCGCTACGCTGGCAGAGAACAGCACCGAGACGCGCAGATGCTTCAAACAGTTTTGCCGTTTTAGAGGCGATCACCTCCAGATAACCGGCCTCGTCGAGATCGGGGTTATGGATATTGATCAGCTGCATCACCTCACCTTCGGCGATGGTGTTGGTAGTTTCGGCCAGGATATCCATCACCCGCATATTGCCGACACTGACCATCATCTGAAAGGCGCGCGAATAGAGGAAATCGCCGACAAGAACGCTGGAGGCGTTACCCCAGACGGTGTTTACCGTCTCCTGCCCCCGGCGCAGTTCAGAACCATCGACCACATCATCATGGAGGAGGGTGGCGGTGTGGATAAACTCAATCACTGCCGCAAGGGTGAGGTGATGGCTGCCGCGATATTCAAAAAGGCGAGCAGCAAGAAGGAGGAGAATCGGCCGCAACCGCTTGCCCCCACTATTGATGATGTAGTGCGACACCTGATTGATGAGCACCACCTCCGAGTGGAGGCTGTCGGTGATAATCTGATCCACCTGCGCGCGCTCGCGCTTGAGCAGGGCATAGAGGTGATCGATGACGGGGGTCTGGTTTGACATAAGCCGGCGAATCGTAGATTCTGAGGCGGATTGTGTCAAGCAGTGATTGACCTGTGAAGGGTGAGACGGTAAGATCGCCGGCCTTTCGAAGAAGTGCAATCGGTAGCAGTCAGTTATTATTGGAGTAGAAGTCAATGTACGCGGTAGTTAAAACCGGTGGAAAACAGTATCGGGTCTCAGAGGGACAGGTACTACGGGTAGAGAAGCTTGATGCCGAAGTGGGCGCCTCTCTGGAGCTTTCTGATGTGCTGATGGTCGCTGATGGTAGCGAAATCAAGGTGGGTGCACCCTATGTGGAAGGCGGCAAGGTGAGTGCTACGGTCAAGGCACACGGTCGTGATGACAAGGTGATGATCGTCAAATTCAGACGGCGCAAGCACCACATGAAGCGTCAGGGGCATCGTCAATATTTTACAGAATTGGAAATTACAGGCATCTCTGCCTGAAACAGAGGAATAGAGCAAAGTGGCACATAAAAAAGCAGGCGGGAGTACCCGTAACGGCCGTGATTCGGTCTCCAAGCGGCTTGGCGTCAAGGTATTTGGCGGTGAGGTGATTCAAGCGGGTGGTATCATAATTCGGCAGCGGGGTACCCGTTTTCATGCCGGAGCCAATGTCGGTTGTGGTCGGGATCACACCCTCTTTGCCAAGGCAGAAGGTCGTGTTACTTTTGAAGTTAAAGGGCCGAAAAACCGAAAATTTGTCAGCGTCGTCTCTGATTAACGCAATCCGAAACAGCAGTGACAACAAGGCCCCGTCTAGTGACGGGGTTTTTTGTTTGTAGCGGGAAAAACGATGAAGTTTGTAGATGAAGCGATCATAGAGGTCACCGCCGGTAAAGGGGGGAACGGCTGCGTCAGCTTTCGCCGCGAAAAATATATCCCCTTTGGCGGCCCGGACGGGGGCGATGGCGGTGATGGCGGGAGTGTCTTTGTGGTCGCGGATCCCGGCCTCAACACCTTGGTGGATCTCCGTTTTAAACGCCACTTTCGCGCCACCTCCGGCCAGGGGGGAATGGGAAAAAATCGCACCGGAAAAGGGGGAGAGGATCTCGACCTGATGTTGCCGGTAGGTACCGCAATCTACGACGCCGATACCGGAGAGCAGCTGGGGGATCTGACCCAAATAGGTGCCCGAATCAAAGTGGCTCAAGGCGGCTTTCACGGACTGGGCAACACCCGCTACAAAAGCAGTACCAACCGCGCACCACGACAGTCTTCACCGGGGAGTGCAGGAGAGCAACGGACGCTCCGTCTGGAGCTGAAAGTGCTGGCCGATGTCGGGCTGTTGGGGCTACCTAACGCCGGAAAGTCGACCCTGATTCGTGCTGTCTCCTCCGCCCGCCCCAAGGTGGCCGACTACCCCTTTACCACCCTCTGCCCCGATCTCGGTGTCGTCTCGGCGGCGGCGCACCGCAGTTTTGTGATCGCTGACATCCCGGGGCTGATCGAAGGGGCGGCAGAGGGGGCGGGTCTCGGGATCCGCTTTCTCAAACATCTCTCCCGCACCGGGCTGCTGCTTCATCTGGTGGATATGATGCCCCCTGACGGTGTTGATCCTGTGGCGGCGGTTCGGGTGATTGAGAAAGAGATAGGCAAATATGGAGAAGAGCTTGCGCAGAAGAGGCGCTGGCTGGTGCTCAATAAACTCGATCTCCTGCCAGAGGAGGAGCGCCAGAGTGCGGTAGAGCGGATGATCCAAGCGCTGGCGTGGGACGGCCCGATCTACGCCATCTCCGCCCTCAATGGCGACGGCTGTCAGCCGCTGATGCAGCAGATTATGGATGCAATTGACGCCGAGGCGTGTGGTGATTAATCGCGAGAGCGTTGCTCAATCCAAGCGGTGGGTGGTGAAGATCGGCAGTGCCCTGCTCACCGATGATGGTCGCGGTCTAAATCGCGACGCCATCGCTTTTTGGGTCGAGCAGCTGGCGCGGCTCAAACAGCAGGGGATCGAGATCATCATGGTCTCCTCTGGTGCCGTGGCCGAGGGGATGAGCCGCCTTGGCTGGAAAAAACGGCCCTCGGCACTGCACGAACTACAGGCGGCGGCGGCGATTGGTCAGATGGGGCTGGTTCAGGCCTACGAATCGGCGTTTCAACAGTACGGGATGATGACCGCACAGATCCTCCTTACCCACGACGACCTCTCCCATCGTGAACGCTATCTCAATGCCCGTAGCACCCTCAAGACACTCATCGGCCTCGGCACCATCCCGATCATTAATGAGAATGACACCGTAGTGACCGACGAGATCCGTTTTGGGGATAACGACACCCTCGCCGCACTGGTTGCCAATCTGGTAGAGGCGGAGCTGCTGCTAATACTGACCGATCAAGAGGGGATGTTTGATGCCGATCCCCGACAACATCAAGATGCCAAACTCCTGGACGAGGTTCAGGCCAACTCGCCACAACTTGATGCCATGGCCAGCAGCTCTGGTGGGGGGCTGGGGCGGGGTGGGATGATGACCAAACTACAGGCAGCGCGGCTTGCCGCACGCTCCGGAAGTGCGACCCTTATCGCACCGGGACGCGATCCGCAGGTGTTTGCCGCGATCTGTAGTGGGACAAAGGTGGGAACCCTCTTTATCCCCGATAAAGAGCTCCTGCTGGCACGAAAGCAGTGGTTGGCGGGGCACCTCCGGCTTCAGGGGAAACTCCATCTCGATGCGGGAGCGACACGGCGGATAGAGCAGGCGGGTGGCAGTCTGCTCGCGGTTGGCGTCACCCGGGTCGAAGGGAGCTTTCACCGCGGGGCGATGGTGAGCTGCCTCTCACCCGAGGGGCGGGAGGTCGCGCGGGGGCTGGTGAACTACAGCGGCGAAGAGACGGCGAAGATCATCGGGCGGCCGAGTCATCAGATCGAGTCGATTCTCGGTTATATCGATGAACCGGAGCTGATACACCGCGATAATCTGGTCTTACTGTAGCCCAAAATGGCTGGAACCACTGTTTTCAGCTATTTTTAGGAGAGAGTCCCAGCTCTTCCACCCGCCGCAGCAACCGCTCCAGTTCATTGCCCAACCGAGAGAGCAGCTCTGCTACTGTGGTGATGTTATTCTCTTTACTTGCCGCCTCGATCTCCTTTGCCACCTGACTGAAAGCGTCGGCACCGATGGTGGCAGAGACCGATTTGAGATCGTGTGCGGTCCGGGTCAGCAGCGCCTGATCCATATCTTCATAAGAGAATGAGAGGAGATCCGTTTTTCTCTCCAGTTCGCTTATCGCACGCTGAATAATCTCGTCTGCCATCTTCCCGAGGTTCTCTCTAAGGGAATGCAGGGTCTGTTCCGAGAGGATCTCCAGGGACGATTCCGAAGCGGATTCAGCCCCATTAGAGAGAGGAACAGCCTCCTCTGCTGTGATCGTTGTCGTCACCTCTGGTTGCAGGGGGAGATAGGCGACAAGTGCCTGAAATAGCTGCTTCTTACTGAAAGGTTTGGTCACCACCTGGTTCATCCCAGCATTTAGGGCAGTACGCTTCTCTTCGGAGGTGGCGTTGGCGGTAAGGGCGATGATCGGGATATCCTGACCATCCGCATGTTGCCGGATCTGCGCTGTCGCTTCGTAACCATCCATTACCGGCATGCGGCAATCCATCAGAATAAGATCAAAATCATGCGCCTGCCACAGCGCAACCGCCTGCTCGCCATTGACTGCGACTTCACTCCTCAGATTGAACTTGCGCAGCATCGCTGTCGCCACTGTACGATTGATCTTGACATCATCAACCACCAACACCTTTCCCTGCAGTGCTCGGATCTCGCCATTAAAGAGCGGTGACGCCGCCTCCTCCACCTTTACCACCGCCTCTGCTAGAGGCAGGCAGAGATCGATGATAAAGGTGGAACCCTCCCCCAGCGCCGACTTTAGCTTAATCTCTCCCCCCATCTGCTGGATTAACGAATGGCTGATAGAGAGTCCCAATCCGCTGCCGCCAAACTTACGGGTAGTCGAGGTATCTGCCTGAACAAATTCATTAAAAAGCTGCTGTTGCTGATCTGGATTGATCCCGATACCGGTATCGCACACCGCAATAATGAGATGACACTGCCCCTCAGCGGCAAGAGTTGCAGTGACCGTGATCTTAATCTCCCCCTCATGGGTAAACTTTATCGCGTTTCCCAGAAGATTGATCACCACCTGCCGCAACCGAGTGGAGTCCCCCTGTAGAAAGAGGAGATCTGGAGCAGAAGGGTTATTGTACTGAAGGGTGAGTTCCAACCCTTTATCACGGGCTAGATAGCGCACCAGTTGCAGAGACTCCTGGAGCAGTTTTTTCAAGGAGAAGGGGTGCGCCTCAAGGGTCAACTTACCACTGCGGATCTTGGAATAATCGAGAATATCGTCCAGTATCGAAAGCAGGTTCTTACCGGAATTTAAGATATCTTCGCCATGTTGCCGCTGTTCCAGGGAGAGTTGGCCATCCAGTAGCAGCTCGGTCATCCCTAAAACCCCATTCATCGGTGTTCTAAGCTCATGACTCATAGTGGCGAGAAAACGGGATTTGGCCCGATTTGCCGCCTCCGCCTCCTCCTTTGCCAGGATAAGTTGCTGGTTACTCATCTCCAGCGCCTTTTCATTGCGCTGGCGCAGCACAAGGTTGAGTACCACCTCGGCAGTGATCCGCAACTGCTCTGCATCCTCGCTAGTGTAGTCGTTCTTTTTATTGCCCACGCCGAGAATCATATGCACCGTATTCCGATCCACCACCGGAGCGCTCATGTGGCGCACCACCTCAAAATGGCCTTCGGGAACCCCTTTACGCTGAGGGGTTGTCGCGTAGTTGTTGTGAATCACCACCCGCTTTTCACGGGCACTGTCGGCCCAGATTCCGGCATGAGAGAGAGGATAGTGGTCATCATAAGCGGCGGTACAGAGCTGTTTCGCTGCATCATTCCAGGTGCCAAGAGAGAGCGTCTCCTGATCTTCGTTCACAAAGTGGAGGTAACCGATCTCACTATCGGTGATAGCTACCGCGATATTGAGCGCCTTATCACACAACTCACGCTCACTAAGGTTGGAGCTCTGGTTTGATAACCACTCGATCGCCCGCATGCGCTGCTCATTTTTCGCACGATAGCGATTCTCAATGGCGATGCGCCGGTTGGCTTCACGGAGATCGTGCATGATCTCCTCTCGCTCCTGCAGATCTAGATACCACTGCGAGTGGTAACGCAGGCGGGCGAGAAGCTCTACCTCTTCCGGCCATTTGGTCACAAAGTCGTTGGCGCCAGCGGCAAATGCCTCCGCCTTTAGCTCAGCATCTTCCGAAGTGGAGATCATCACAACCGGCACCTTTCGCAGATGGAGATCTGCGCGAATTTTGCGTAATAGATAGAGTCCTGAGTGGTGGGGAAGGATGAGATCAAGGAGGATCACCGTCGGCTGCGTCGCCATCATCTGCTCCAGACAGCGCTCATCATCGAGACAGGAGTGAAGGGTAAAATCTCTCTGCCCAGAAAGTAACCTCTCCAGCGTCAGTGCAACCAGCGCCTGATCATCTATCAGGAACACTGAATGGTGAGCGTTACCTCTCATCCTGCCATTCTCTACTTCAGCTGTGATGCCGCAACCACCCGATTACGGCCACTCTCTTTGGCCTGATAGAGCGCCTTGTCGGCGATGGTGAGGGCATCGGCGATGGTGGTGGCGTCGGTGGGGATGGTGGCGGTACCGATAGAGAGGGTGATACGACGCAGCGGTACATCATTAAAGCGTAGCTCCAGCGCCTCTACTGTTTGACGAATCTGCTCCGCCTTCTGCTTCGCAAACGCCTCATCCCCCATACTTAACAGCAGGGCAAACTCCTCACCGCCGAGGCGGGTGGGGATATCCTCGCCGCGACTACTTTCGCGCAGGGTGTTGGCGAGAGTGGAAAGGACAAAATCGCCGGCGTCGTGACCATACTCATCGTTAAAGCTCTTAAAGTGATCGGCATCAACCATCAGTAGCGACAGCGGCTTGTCGGCACGGGTTGAGCGCCGTAGCTCCAGTGCCGACGCCTCTTCGAAGAAGCGGCGGTTATAGAGTTTGGTGAGGGGGTCGATGGTCGAGTCACTCCGCAGCTTTTCGCGCAGTTTGATATTCGACATTGCGGTGCCGAAGCGGTCGGCAATATCGATCAAGATATGACGATTACGGTTGAGGCGCGCCTCCCGTTCCAGCCCCAACAGAGGCTTCTCACCACGACGGCCATAGATTGAGAGCAGCCCCACCGTCCCCTCCTGGGCGATGACCGGAATACAGAGGGCGTAGTCAAGACCGTCGCTCTCCAGTGCCTCGCCCAGATGGTTACAGACGAGATCCTCATCGGTATCGCCAATGGTGTACGCCTCTCCCCGGCGTAGCGACCAGCAGTCGTTGTGGTGAAAATCGTGACTCCCCTGCGGTTCGCCCCAGTTCAGCCCCTGCTCGAGCAGTGTATTGTTGATGATGTGATAGAAGGCACCCGCCTCCAGGTTGAAGAGCTTGTGGCAATATTTTCGCACCACCTTAAACAGCTCTTCCAGGGTCTGCGACAGCTGGAAAAAGGTCCCCATCTCATTGAGGAGGTTATTGACCTCGTTCAACTCGGCGAGCTGCTCCAGTTTGAGCGACATCTCGCGGTTAAGGCTGTCGAGTTTGACCGCGTTACGCCTCTGCTCGCTAATATCACGGACAATACCGGTATAGAGGCGCCGCCCGAGTATATCCATCTCGCCCACCGCCAGCTCCAAATGAAAGGTGGAGCCGTCCTTGCGCCGCCCCACCACTTCGCGGCCGATGCCGATAATTTTCGCCTTGCCGCCGTTACGGTAGTTACTGAGGTAGGTGTCGTGGTTCGAGCTGTACGGCTCTGGCATCAACATCTTGACATTGCGCCCGATCACCTCGCTTGTCTCATACCCGAAAAGGCGTTCGGCAGCGGGGTTGAACGATTCGATCAGTCCGTGACCATCGATGGTGATAATGCCGTCTACTACCGTCTCGAGGATGGCACGAATCCGCGACTCGTTGGCGTGGAGCTGGTTACGGTGGGTGATCATCTCGGTGATATCCGCCGCCACCATCAACACCTTCTCTACCTTGCCCTTCGCGAGAAGCACAGGGGTGTAGGTCGCCTGCAGCCAGATATCCGCTCCGCTCTGGTGTTGAAGCAGAAACTCGCCATTTTGAGCCTCACCCCGGCGCAGCCCCTCCCACAGCGCCATATATTCATCGCTAGCGGCACTATCGGGACCAACAAAATAGGCGTAGCCGAGACCGTCAAGTGCATCCTGACCATACCCCAGCACCTCACTAAAACGGTCGTTGGCGGAGAGTAGGGCGCCATCAAGGGTAAATTCAGCCACCAGCTGACTCTTGCGAATGGCATCGATCTGTCCCTGAAAATCGAGAGTGCGTAACTTCTGTTCGGTGATATCACTCTCAATGGCGACATACTTCTCGATTGATCCACTGTCACCGCGCACCGGGGTCATCCGGACATCACACCAGTAGGGCTGCCCCGACTTGGTGTAGTTGATGGTCTCGACATGAAAGCCCTGCTCCTTCGCCACTGCTTTGGCCATCACCGCCACCGTTGCGGGGTCGGTCTCCGGCCCCTGCAAGATCTCTCCCGGCTTCTTCCCCACCAGCTCCGCTAGTCGGTAGCCGCTCATCTTTTCAAATCCGGCGTTCACCCAGAGGATATGACCCTGACCATCGGCAATAATCGCCGCATTGGTGGTGTGTTGCGCCACCAGCGCCATGTTGGCAAGAGTATCGCTATCGATATCTTCGGTTCTCAGTGCACGCTCTGCGGCGATCCCACTCTCTTCACCCATCATCTCATCTGTCACGGTCCACTCCTTCCGGTTAAAAGTCTGGCTATCCGAACATCAAAATTTTAGCAGCGCAAGCTTATACCTCTGCGGTTGCATCCTGGTGTTCGGCCATAATCGCCTCGATGTCACTACGCAGAGCGACAAACTTCGGTGCCAACTGCGGGTCGAAGTGTCTCCCTCCCTCCTCCGCGACCAGCGTCATCGCCCGATCTACCGACCACCCCTGTTTATAGGGGCGAGAGGAGGTGAGGGCGTCAAAGACATCGGCAATGGCGCAGATCCGCCCGGCGAGGGGGATCTCCTCCTCTTTCAGCCCCCGGGGGTAGCCGGTGCCATCCCACTTTTCGTGGTGGGTATAGGCGATGAGACCGCCCAAGGCGAGCAGCTCTGCCGGCTGCTCGCCAATGATGCGGTAACCGATCTCGGAGTGGGTCTTAATCACCTTGAACTCTTCTGCGGTCAGTTTCCCCGGTTTGAGCAGAATGTGGTCGGGAACCCCGATCTTGCCGACATCGTGCATCGGTGCCGCGTGTTCGATCAGCTCCACCTCTGGCTCACTTAGCCCCGCCCTCTTTGCCAACAGGGCGGCATAGCGGCTCATACGGATAATATGCATTCCGGTCTCGTTATCACGAAACTCCGACGCCCGTCCCAACTGATGGATCACCTCCAGCCGCGTCGCATTCAACTCTTGGTTGCGCTCGGCGATCTGTGCGGTTCGCTCCGCCACCTGATCCGCAAGGTGGCGCTTCTGATCATGGAGTGCGAGGTGGGTCTTGACCCGCGCAAGGACGATAGGGGGGCTGATCGGTTTCACCAGATAGTCGGCTCCGCCCACCGCAAAGCCCTTGGCCTCGTCCTCTACCTCCGCTTTTGCGGTGACAAAGAGTACCG
>JADFYS010000052.1 GCA_015232955.1 Gammaproteobacteria bacterium | reverse complement strand
CTTTGAATAGAATGATTAATGATGGAGGTTTATGCCTTGATTAGCCACTCTTCTCGACTCCCTGAAACCGACTGTTTTCAACTCTTATGGCTAGAGATGGGCTATTATCAGGATCATTGGTCTTCGTTTGCATTCAGGTTTGTTACAATGAGATCTCTGCAGAGAGAGAGCAGGTGTCGTACAATCTTTTTCTTGTGGGCTGTTATTTTTCTGACGGAGGCTGAGAGTGCATGAACTTAATTCGGTTTGATGCTATCTAACGGTGTGGTTGCAGGAACCAAGGCGAAAAGAAGAGGACTTGAAAAGATGTCATTAACGAGCGAACTATCACCAGACGGGGTGGTGACGATTAAGATCACCGGAAATTTTGATTTTGGCGTTCATAACTCATTTCGCGATGCCTATGAAGGTAAGGAGGAGAGCGTCTCCTATGTGATCGATCTCAGTGAAGCCGATTTTATCGATAGTTCGGCGTTGGGGATGCTGCTGTTACTGCGTGAACATGCAGGAAACCTCAGTGAACGGGTGGTGATTCGCGGTGCAGGGGATGTGATCCGTAAGGTCTTATCCAACTCAAAATTTGATACGCTGTTTAAGATCGAATGAATAGCTGCTGGCACCGGAAGGTGAGAGGGGATCGCCGTCTCTCTCCGCATCGAAAGGGGATGCAGGCGTTTATCAATGGTCAGGGAGCGGGTAGATGACGATCCTCCTTTTCGCAACCATTGCAACCTACGGCATCGCCCTTTTTGCGCTCATTGCGCGTGTGGTCTACAGCGAAAGAGGGGGACTCCCCTCATCCTCTGCCCTCTATCTGCGCTACATTAGTCTCGTTGCGGGGGGAGTCGCGGTGGTGCTCCACGGCTTTCTACTCTCCTCACAGCTCCTGATTCAGGATGAGGCCAGCGGTGAGATCGGGCTCTACCTGACGCTGCTTCCAGTTCTGTCACTCACCGCATGGGTGATGAATCTGGTGATTGTCACCTCTGCCTGGTGGAAGAGTGTTGAAAACCTGGGGTTAATGTCTTTCCCTTTCGCCTTGTTGGCGATTGTCGCCTTTGCCGGCTTAGAGAGTCCGGCGCAACTGACGATGGTGGAGAGTGGTGTTCGCTACCATATCCTGATCTCGATCCTCTCCTACTCGGTTTTGGGGATCGCCGCGTTACAGGCGGTGCTTCTCGCTATCGAGGATTATCAGCTCCGTCACCGCAAGTTATCGGGGTTTATCCGTCTATTGCCACCGCTCGAGACCATGGAGCAGCTGCTGTTTCAGCTGATTGCGGTCGGTTATATCCTCCTCTCTCTCTCACTGCTAAGCGGTGCGACCTATGTTGAAGATCTCTTTGCGCAACATCTGGTGCATAAGAGTGTCCTTTCGGTCGTCTCGTGGGTGGTCTTTGCCCTGCTGCTCTGGGGACGAATGAGTCGGGGTTGGCGTGGGCGTACCGCCATTCGCTGGACCCTTTCCGGTTTTGGGGTACTAATGGTGGCCTATTTGGGCAGTAAATTTGTGCTCGAGCGCCTCCTGAGCTAAAGGGTAGAATAGCGCCCCTCCTTCTCTCTCCATCCGAACTCCCAAGAAGTTGATTCATCCCCCCCCCCTTGAAATATGCTGAGAACTGATTGTGTTTAGTGAAATATCTCTTGAAATCCTCTTTGCGGTACTGGTCATGCTGATCGGGACCTCCGCCTTCTTCTCCAGCTCTGAGACCAGCCTTCTCAGTCTCAACCGTTACCGGCTGCGCCACATGATAAAGCACCACCATCAGGGGGCGATTCGTGCCGGAAAGCTGCTTGAACGGCCCGACCGTCTGATCGGACTCATCCTCCTTGGCAATAACTTTGTCAATATCCTCGCTTCAGCCATCGCCACGGTGATCGCCATCCGCCTCCTTGGGGATAGCGGGGTGATGGTGGCGACGGTGCTGTTGACCATTGTCATACTGCTCTTTGCCGAGGTGGCTCCCAAGACCTTTGCCGCCTTAAAGCCGGAGACACTCGCTTTTCCGGCGACACTGCTTCTCGGGCCGCTGCTCAAGATCTTTTATCCTCTGGTCTGGGTGATTAATGCCATCTCCAACTTTCTTCTGCGTCCTTTCGGGATCTCCGATGTTGACAGTGTCGGCCATAGTCTGAGTCATGATGAGCTACGATCTATTGTCAATGATGCCGGCTCACGCATCACCCGTCGCTACCAGTCGATGCTCCTTGGGATACTTGATCTTGAGAAGGCGACAGTAGAGGAGGTGATGGTACCGAGAAATGAGATTATCGGTATCGATCTCGACAGTGACTGGAACGAGATTCAGCGCCAGTTGATCGAGAGTCAACACACCCGTCTCCCGGTCTATCGGGGGGAGATCGATAACATGGTCGGTTTCGTCCACCTCCGTAACTACCTCGCCCTGTCGCGTAAACAGGAGGTGACGCGGGAGATGTTGATGGGGATTATTCATGACACCTATTACATCCCCGAGGCGACGCCGCTAAGCACGCAACTGCACAACTTTCAGAAGCAGAAACACCGTATTGCGCTGGTGGTCGATGAGTATGGGGATATCCAGGGGCTGGTGGCGCTGGATGATATTCTGGAAGAGATCGTCGGTGAATTTACTACCGATCCCTCGAATTCCACCCCCGATCTCCTGATCCAGGATGACGGGACCTATATGATCGATGGTGGAATATCGGTGCGGGAGTTGAATCGCCATCTGAAATGGCACCTCCCCACCTCTGGTCCCAAGACCCTGAACGGTCTGATTGTCGAGTATCTGGAGAGCATCCCCGATGAGGGGACGAGCCTCCTGTTACACGGTCATCCCCTGGAGATAGTCCGCAGCAGTAGCAGTAGTGTCAAATTGGTCAAGGTCGATCCCGCTGCAAAACGGACGATGGCGGATAAACCGGCAACGGTGGTGTAATGGAGCAGTGGCTAAGGGAAGAGGTGCGCCCGGTTTAAGGGGAGCGCCTGTTCATCCTTGGCAGAGAGTATCGGTGACTCACCCTTGGAGAGTGGCCACTGAATATTGATCTCAGGGTCGTTCCAGAGGATCGACTGTTCGAACTGGGGGGCGTAGAGATCGGTACATTTATAGACAAACTCCGCCTCGGGGGAGAGGACAAGAAAGCCGTGGGCAAAGCCGGGGGGGACCCAGAGCATCTCTCGGTTCTCTGCCGAGAGGGTGACCCCGACCCACTGTTTGAATGTGGGTGAACTCCGGCGGATGTCGACTGCGACATCAAACACCTCTCCCGCAAGCACCCGAACCAGCTTTCCCTGGGTCTGTTGGGTCTGGTAGTGGAGTCCACGCAGGATCCCCTGCCCCGAGCGGCTGTGGTTGTCCTGAACAAAGGTGGCGTCAATCCCCCCTTCTGCAAACTTCTGCTGGTGGTAGGTCTCCATAAAAAAGCCGCGGTGATCACCCCATACTTGCGGAGTAATCAGAATAACCTCGGGGATGCTCTGTGGTCTGAATTCCATTAAAACTCCTCTTTTAAAATTTTGAGCAGATACTGGCCATAGCTGTTTTTAGAGAGGGGCTGCGCAAGCTGTTCAAGCTGTTCTGCGTTAATGAAGCCACTACGATATGCGATCTCTTCCGGGCTGGAGATCATAAAGCCCTGGCGGGTCTCTATCGCCTCAATATAGTTGGCCGCCTGCAGGAGTGATTCGTGGGTACCGGTATCAAACCAGGCGAACCCTCTCCCCAACCGCTCCACCTGAAGCGTCTCCTGCTGGAGGTAGAGCCGATTGAGATCGGTGATCTCCAGCTCCCCCCGCGGTGAGGGCTGAAGCGACTGCGCCAACTCCACCACCCGGTTGTCATAGAAGTAGAGACCGGTCACGGCGTAGTGTGAGGTCGGCTGTTCCGGCTTCTCCTCCAGTTTTATCGCCTTGCCGCTACGATCAAAGCTCACCACACCGTAGCGCCAGGGATCTTGAACACTATAGCCAAACACGGTGGCCCCCTCATCCCGTGCTGCGGCGCGGCGGAGGATTCGGGTCAGTTCATGGCCATAGAAGATGTTGTCGCCAAGAATGAGGCTCACCGAACTGGAACCGATAAACGGTTTGCCGATAATAAACGCCTGGGCGAGCCCATCAGGAGAGGGTTGCACGGCGTAACTGATCTCTAAACCCCACTGCGCACCAGTGCCGAGGAGTTTCTGAAAGTGGGGCTGATCCTCGGGTGTGGTGATGATCAGGATCTCACGGATACCGGCAAGCATCAGGGTGGTGAGGGGGTAGTAGATCATCGGCTTGTCGTACACCGGCATCAGCTGCTTGCTGACGGCGATAGTGAGCGGATAGAGACGGGTGCCAGAGCCTCCGGCAAGAATGATACCTTTCATAAAACTCTCCGGTGTTTAGTCGTTATGTGAATAAATAGTAGTCCTAAATCACCCGCTCACTGCCGCCATCAACCGGGATCTGGGCGCCGGTGGTGGCGGCAAAGAGGGGGGTGCAGAGTGCGGTTGCCAGCTCGGCGACATCGCGGGAGCGAATCTCCCGTTTGAGCAGGTTTCTCACCTTATAGTCGGCAACAGAGAGACCATAGTGGTTGGCGCGCGCCTCCAGCACCTCTTGCGTCCAGAGGCCGGTATCGAATACCGCATCGGGGTGGAGGGTGTTGACCCGAATTCCACTCTCGGCCCACTCAAGGGCGGCAACCCGGGCGAGCTGTACCAGGGCCGCTTTGGAGGCGGAGTAGGCGGCAGCACCGGGACCGGGGGCGGGGACATTCTTCGAGCCGATGATCACCACCCTGCCACCGGCAGGGGCGAGTTCAAGCAGGGGATAAGATTCGCGCATCAGGGTGAGGTTGGCATCGACATTGACACTCATCACCTTGCGCCAGAGGGCGTCATCCATCTCGGCAATACGGGTACCACCGGGAAAGAGGCCGGCGTTCAGGATCACCATATCGACTCCACCAAAGGCGAGAACCGCCTTGGATACAGCGGTGGCGAGCTGATCGGGATCGGTGATATCACACTGAATCCCGAGGAAATCGTCTCGTTCAAACAGCCCCTGAATGATGGGGGAGATATCGAGACCCACCACCGCAGCCCCCTGTGCGAGAAGGGATTCAACACACGCCCTGCCGATGCCAGAGGCGGCACCTGAAACCCATGCAATCTCCCCCTGCAGCGGGCGCTGGTGACCGCTGCGGCGTAGCTTGGCCTGCTCTAACTCCCAATACTCTACCTCAAAGATCTCCTGTGGGGAGAGGGCTTGCCAGCCGCCTAACTTCTCGGCACGCTGGATGATCGTCCGGGTGTGGTGGTAGATGTCGGTGACGATGGCCGCTTCGCTGGCGCTCTTTCCAACGCAGATCATCCCCAGCTGACGGTTGAGGATGACCCGGGGGGCGGGATCGAGCATCTGCAGTGACTCACCCCCATCTACTTCAGTGCGACACTGTTCAAAATAGTCCTGATAGGCCGAGGCGTAGGCCGAGAGGGCGGCAGCGTCAAAGCCCAACATCGGCAGCCGCTTGGTGCGGATCACATGGTCGGGGGTCGCCGGCCCCTGGGTTGTGATCGTGGCGAGATCGGGGTGCTGACTAAAAGTGAGGGCCGTGGGTGAGGTGTCACAACGGAGAATCATCGGCTGGGATGTCAGGGTCGAGATCTGCTGGCGGAGGCGGGCGATGTCGTGAATGGAGTCGTAACCGGTGTGAACCACCCTATCTTCGGGAAGATCCCACGCCCCGTGCTGACGCAGAAACTGTTCGGCGTGGTTGACCTCAGTGATCATCCGGTCGTAGGACTCTTTTGCGCTCTGGCCAAAGGTGAAGATACCGTGATGCAACAGGATGAGACCGATGGTGTCGGCATCGGCTTCAGCCTGAAAAAGGGTGGCGACCTTTCGTGCGAGATCAAAGCCGGGCATCACATAGGGGACAATGATCATTCTATCGCCATAGATCTCCTCAATGAACTCCCTGCCGCGAGGGGTGTTGCAGAGGGTGACCACCGCGTCGGCGTGGGTGTGATCGACATAGGGGTAGGGGAGTGCGGCGTGGAGAATCGCCTCGACCGATCCGGTGGGGGCAGCAGCGCGGGTCTGGAGCGTTTTAAGCTGATTGACCATCTCAAGGTCAGAGAGGCTCTCCAGCTGTGCCAGGCGCAGCAGGGGCTGAAGACGGATCGGGGTAAACCCCTCCGCTTCAATGGTGGCGAGATCCCAGCCCGAACCCTTGACATAGAGCACCTCCTCCTCCTCGCCAAAGAGATTCTGCTGGCTGATCTTGACCGAAGTGTTGCCACCACCGTGGAGAACGAGATCGGGATCGCTGCCTAGAAGGCGAGAGCTGTAGACGCGCAGCTCCAGCTCCCCGTTTAAGTTAGCCGCCTCACTCTCACTCCAGCGATTGCTTGCCATTGAATTCTCCTTTTACTCTGGTCATGGATGCGCTACTTTAGCACTATTTACGGTCAAAGTTACCCCTTCATGCAGAGCAAACAGTATCCAATAGCGAGTGATTGCGGTCACGACGAGAACGCAACCCTGCAGGCGCTGGCGCAGCAGAGGCTCAGAGCGCAAGCGGAGAGTGAATCCGGGCGCTATCGGCTGGTAATGGAGCGTTCAGCCCTCCGGTTAGAGGAGATGGAGAGTGGTCTCACCCTAATGGTCGATTTTATCGGCGGCGCCGTAGGTCATCGTCGTCTTTTTGGCGGCGGAAAGGGACAGCCACTCGCCCGGGCGGTGGGGTGCCGAGGGTCAGGGGCGCCGCCGAAGGTGGTGGATGCGACCGCAGGGTTGGGGCGAGACGCCTTTGTCTTGGCATCGCTGGGGTGTCAAGTGGCGATGGTTGAGGCAGATCCGGTGGTGGCGGCACTGCTGGTGGACGGTTTGCGACGGGGAGAGGAGGATAGCGAAGTGGCGGCAATACTTGGGCGGCTCTCCCTCTGTTACGGGAGTAGTATCGACTATCTCCACGCCCTGACACCAGAAGAGATCCCGCAGGTGGTCTATCTTGATCCGATGTACCCCCATAAGCGAGGAACTGCCCGAGTGAAAAAGGAGATGGCACTACTGCAGCAGTTGATCCCCCCCCCGACGCTGGCCGAAGAGGGGGAGCTGCTACAGATGGCGCTGGAGAGGTCCCAGAAGCGGGTAGTGGTCAAACGCCCGAAAGGGGCACCACCATTGGCTCTAAAAACGCCATCGGCGGTGATCGCCACCAAAAAGAACCGCTTTGATCTCTATTTTGTCTCCCCTACTTGATTTGTCAGCTGCTTGCGTCGGCTCTGGGCCACCATCTCCAGCGCATGGGAACGGGTCTGTTCGGTAATGGTGGATCCTCCCGACATACGGGCGATCTCTTCGATGCGGCTGGCGTCATCCAGCGGTGAAACAACGCTCTTCACCCCACTCTTCCCCGACTCTTTGCGGATATGGAGGTGGTGATCCCCCTGTGCCGCCACCTGAGGTTGATGGGTAATACAGATCACCTGCGTCCGTTCGCCGAGCGCGTGGAGTTGAAAACCGACCATCTCTGCCGTTTTTCCTCCGACACCGACATCCACCTCATCGAAGATCATGGTGGAGATAGCGCTCTTGTCTGCAACCAGAACCTGGATTGCGAGGCTGATTCGTGACAGCTCTCCCCCCGATGCGATCTTGCTCAGCGGTTTGAAGGGGTGGCCGGGATTGGTTCTTACGGTGTAGGTGATCTGCTCCAGACCGTGAGGAGAAGGGGGATCTCCACCGCTCTCAAGGGGTTTGCACTCAATCTTCACCGCGCCATCCCCCATACCGAGCGCCTGAATGTTGTCGCTTACCCGCTTCTCCAGCTGCCGGGCTGCGCTGCGGCGCCTTTTGCTGATCTTGGCTGCAGCCCGCTCATAGGCACAACGGAGGGTGGCGATCGCCTGCTCCAGCTCTACCAGGCGGCTGTCAGAGCCGACGAGTGTCTCTAGCTCCTGACGGATCTCCTCATGGCGCTGCTGCAGCTCAGTCGGCTGAATATGGTGTTTGCGAGCGAGATCGTGGATTAGGGAGAGGCGATCCTCAAGCTGCTCTAACCGCTGAGGATCGCCCTCGGCCCGGTCGAGGTAGTGGCGCAGCAGAGAGGAGAGTTCACCCAGGTGGATCGCAGCACTCTCCGCCATCAGTGACGCCTCGTCGAGTTCGCGGTCGATGGCGGCAAGCTGTTGCAGTTGACGCTGGGCGGCGTCCAGGCGCTGCAGCAGCGCCCCCTGCTCAAGGCCATCCCCTTCAAGCTGTTGTTGAATCTCGGCGACGCCATCGATTAAGGTGGAGAGATTGGTCAGCTTTTGATGCTGCTGCTCGATCTCCTCCAGCTCACCGGGAAGGAGGTTCAGCTCCTCCAGCTCCTGGATCTGGAATGAGAGCAGCTCGCGCCGATCCTCCCGCTCCCGGCTTCGGGTGATTAGTTCACGCTTCTCCCGGTTGTGATCCTGCCACTGTTGGTAGAGTGAAGCGAGGTGGTGGACATCGTCATCAAGACCGGCATAGTGATCCAGCAGTTTTCGCTGCTCCTCGCGTGAGAGAAGAGACTGATGGGCGTGCTGGCCGTGGAGTTCGACCAACCGCTCTCCCAACATCTTTAGCTTCTGTAGCGGTACCGGATTGTGGTTGATATAGCCCTGAGAACGCCCTTCAGCACTGATGGTGCGTCGAATCAGGCACTCCTCGTCAGCATCGAGTTCCAGCTCCTGTAACCACTGCAGCAGTTCGGGACGGTGGCTGAGGTCAAAGGTGGTGACAATCTCTGCCCGTTTCGCCCCGGGGGAGACGACCCCGCTCTCGGCACGATCGCCAAGGGTGAGGCCGAGGGCGTGAAGGAGGATCGATTTTCCGGCGCCGGTCTCCCCGCTGACGACGGTCATCCCCCGCTCAAAGTCGAGGTGAATCTCATCGACAATGGCGTAATTTCGAATCTGAAGTGAGATCAGCATGATCGGGTGCTCAGCTCCAGCCCATCTTCGCCCGCAAGATGTGGAAATGGTTGTGATCGGCGGGGTGGATGAGACGAATAACACTGGGGTGCTTGCTAATGGTGATAATATCCCCCGGAACCAGCGCCTGACCCACCTGACCATCACAGCTCATCTGCGCCTCGTCGTTCTCTTTTCCTTTTACCTCAATTTTGGTAACCGAATCGGCACAGACGACAATCGGCCGGTTGCTCAGGGTGTGCGGACAGATCGGGACAAGAACGACGACATTGAGCTCTGGCTCCATCAACGGCCCCCCGCCAGAGAGGGCGTAGGCGGTAGAACCGGTAGGTGTCGCGGTAATGAGACCGTCGGCGTGAATGGTAGAGATAAAGGTGTCATCAATGAAGGTGTCCAGCTCGATCATCCGTGCGACATCGCGCTTATGGACCACAACATCATTAAAGGCGCAGGAGCGGCTGATCACCTCCCCCTTGCGTGATACGGTGCAGTGAAGCATAAACCGATCCTCCTCAAGGAAGGCGCCTTTCAGGATCTGATCCAGCTTCTCTTCAGTCCTGTCGGGAGAGATATCGGTGAGGAAGCCGAGCCGGCCAAGGTTGAGGCCGACAAGAGAGACATCATTGACCTCACCCAGAGCGCGGGCGACTCCGAGAAAGGTGCCGTCACCACCGACGACGATGATGAGATCACAGCTCGTGGCCATCTCATGATGGTCGGCGACATCAAAGCCGTGGTTGGGCCAAACCGCTGCAGTTTCGGCATCGAGTTTGACGGTGACCGTTTTGGTTCGCAGATAGCGACCCAGCTGACAGAGGGCACTGCTGACAGTGGGGGCGGCAAATTTACCGACTACGCCAATGGTTTTAAACGGCTGAGACATGAGTAACCCCTGCTGGAAAAAGTGGGGCAAGGTATCATGAATCTCTTTTTGTTGCCAAATGGAAAGAGGCTTTGTAGGATGGATTAAACCTAAAATCCGCAGTTGACCGCTATTCATACCCATTCACATGATGATCATGCAATGAAACTCTCAATATTTCAGCTTCACCTTTTGGGTGAACTGCGCTACACCGCGAATGCCGCATTTGTGGCGGCGCATTGCGGCGTTACAACTCCTTGCAATAGAACCACTATTACGCGTCGTTGTGCCTTGCACTGCACC
>JADFYS010000051.1 GCA_015232955.1 Gammaproteobacteria bacterium | reverse complement strand
ATTCAAAGGCTTCATAACGAAGAAGAGTCGCGCTTATCGGCTTTCTGGAACCAGCGTTTTCAGGTATCTTGGGTATAAGCGCGACTTCAAAATTTTGGCATCACTCGGCTCCCTTTCACCCCCGCCTTAGCCAAGATCTTCTTCTGCAGCGCCAGAGCCTCATCCCGGGTATGGCTATCCACCCGAACCCGATACATCTTGCGCGATCCATCCTCCAGAAGTTCGATATGGGCAGGGAATCCGAGCTGAATCAGACGATCCCGCTCTCTGGTGGCGTTGACCGAACTGGAAAAACTGGCGATCTGTACCGTAAACGCTGCAACTTTGGTAGGAGACTTTACCCGCACCACCTCCTCGCTCCTGGGGGGGGGAAGAGCGATCGCTTTCTCCTCCTCTCTCTCTTGCGCTGCCGGCACAACCACCTCTCCCGCCTCTACCGGCTGCTCTTCACCTGCGTCTGCAGGAGTGATCTTTTCCTGAATTCGGGGAGGCTCCTCTTCCCGTATCGGTGGATAGAGCGGGATCTCAATCGGTTCAAACTGGAGATCCGGATCTGGTGGCATTATCTGGGAGAGTACAAGACCCTCCTGCTGCGAGGGAAGCCCCCCTCCCCCATCAAAGATCATCGGCAGAAAGATCACCGCAAGAGAGATTAGTACCGTCGCCCCCACCAATCGCTGTTTGAGCTGCTCATTCATCTTCTGTCCCACCTATCCCGTTTCTACCTACTGTCACCATCTCCCCCTCTGGGAAGATCTTCATCGCCTCAGCCACTAGCTGAAACGATCCAAAAACAATAATCTCATCCTCATCCGCTGCCTGTTCCAGGACGCTAGCCACTGCCTCGGCCGTAGTGGTGGCGATCTGCACTGCGTTTCCCCCTGCGCTGCGCACCACCTCTGCCAATACCGGGGCGGCAACGCCGCGCTCGCCACTACTGGAGACCACCCACCACTGTGCTATGAGGTCACCCATTGCCGCGACGATGGCGCCCCCATCCTTATCCTTGAGAAGAGAAAAGATCGCAATTCGTTGACCACTGCAGGGGTGCTGTCGAAGTAGTGTTGCCAACGCCTCTACCGCTTGCCGGTTGTGGGCGACATCGACGATCACTCCCGGCTTCTGTTGTAAGCGGCCAAAGCGCCCCGAAAGAGTCGCCCTTCGCAATCCGGCTTCCATCTGTTGTCGATTCACCTTGAGCCGCTGTTGCAGCAACGCTAACCCCATCACCACGCCACCGCAGTTATCGAGCTGAAACCGCCCTTTTAGAGGAGGCGTGGGGAGGTCAAACTGCTGCTGTGCTGAGCGAAACTGCCACCGCCCCTCCCCTTTTTCTTCGACAAAAAAGTCACGGTTGAGGCAGTAGAGGCGTGTTCCGATCTCTGCGGCGAGGGTCAATAGGGACTGAGGCGGTTGCGGATCACTACAGATCGCCGCAATCCCCGGGCGGAGGATCCCCCCCTTCTCCCGCGCAATGGTCTCACGATCGTCACCCAACCAGGCACGGTGATCGATATCGATGGCCGTGATAATAGCGAGATCGGGATCAATGATGTTCACCGCATCGAGTCGCCCCCCCAGACCCACCTCTAAAATCCAGAGATCCAGCGCTTCTCGCGCCAGAATCCAGATCGCAGCGAGCGTCCCGAACTCGAAATAGGTGAGGGAGATCTCACCCCGACAGCCATCGATCGCCGCAAACGCAGCACAGAGTGACGCCTCGTCTATCTCTTCCCCCTGAATCCGGATTCGTTCCTGGTAGCGCTGCAGATGGGGGGAGGTGTAGCAGCCTACGCGATAACCGGCTGCAATTAAAATCGACTCGGTCACGGCAACGGTTGAACCCTTGCCGTTGGTACCAGCAACAGTGATCACCAGCGGCAACTTCATCTCGTCGCTAAAGAGTCGCTGATAGACCTCCCGCACCCGTTCCAGACCAAGATCGATCGTTGCAGGGTGGAGCTGCTCCTGCCAGGAGAGCCACTGCGCTAAAGTGGTAAAACGCATTGGAGAGAGAGGATTTGCGGTCAAGCGCTCCCTTGGTCCAAGGGATAGTTCCCCATCATCGAGAGGAGATTGGCGATGCGCTGCCTCATCTCACGCCGATCGACAATCAGATCGATCGCCCCCCGCTTAAGGAGAAATTCACTGCGTTGAAACCCCTCGGGTAGGGTCTCACGAACCGTCTGTTCAATCACCCTCGGTCCGGCAAAACCGATCAGGGCGTTCGGCTCGGCGATATTGACATCACCGAGCATCGCAAGGCTGGCGGAGACCCCTCCCATCGTTGGATCGGTCAACACCGAGATAAAGGGGAGCCCCTCTTTCCGCATTTTTGCCAAAACGGCTGCGGTCTTGGCCATCTGCATTAGGGAGAAGAGCGCCTCCTGCATCCGCGCCCCGCCACTGGCAGAGAAACAGACCAGAGGCGTCCGCTGCTCCAGGGCGTAGTTCGCCCCTCGAACAAAGCGCTCCCCCACCACTGCCCCCATGGACCCTCCCATAAAGCGAAATTCAAAAGCGGCGGCCACCAGCGGCATCCCTTGAAGGGCACCGGCCATCACCACCATTGCATCTTTCTCCCCCGTCGCTTTTTGGGCGGCTACAATCCGATCCTTATACCGCTTGCTATCTTTGAACTTTAACTCATCCACCGGCTCCAGCGTCTCCCCCAGCTCCTGCTGCGGCTCAGGGTCAAGAAAGAGCTGCAACCGCTGCCGCGCACCAATCCGCATATGGTGGTTACACTTGGGGCAGACCTCTCCGTTGCGTTCAAGTTCGGCACGATAGAGCACCGCACTGCACCCTTCGCATTTGGCCCAGATCCCCTCGGGGACATTCTTTTTACTATTTCCCTCAGTCCGAATCTGTTTCGGAAGAAATTTTTCTAACCAGCTCATGGATCACCTATCGATTGCTGTTCGCAGTTGTGAGATAAAAGACTCTACCACATCATGAAGGCGTTGACCCGACTCCTCTTCCTCCCATGCTGTAAGTAACCGCTGTACCAGTGCAGTACCCACCACCACCGCGTCAGCGAAGGCGGAAACAGCGGCAGCGGTCTCACCATCCTTAATTCCGAAGCCGACCCCCACCGGCAGCGGAGAGCGGTTTCGGATCTGCACTAACGAACGCTCTATCCCCTGAAGATCCAGCCCTCCGGATCCGGTGATCCCCTTCATCGATACATAGTAGATAAAACCGCTGGCAGAGCGCGCAATCGTCTCGATGCGTGAAGGGGAGGTCGTTGGCGATATCAGGAAAATAGGCGAAATCTCCCGGGGACGGAGGGCGTCGAGCATCTCCTCCGCCTCTTCCGGAGGGAGATCGACGGTAATCACTCCATCCACCCCGCTCTCTTCAGCCAGCGCAGCAAATGTGGCGTACCCCATCACCTCCAGCGGGTTGAGATACCCCATCAATATCACCGGGGTCTGCTGATCCTGCTCGCGGAAACGACTCACCATCGCCAGCACATCTCTCGGGGTCACGCCATGGTGCAACGCCTGTTCGTTCGCAAGCTGAATCACAGGACCATCGGCCATTGGATCTGAAAACGGGATCCCAAGCTCAATCAAATCGGCTCCTGCGCGCACCAGGGTGTGCATCAGATCGACGGTGTGATCGGGATGGGGACTACCCGCGGTCATAAAGGGGATCAAGGCCTTGCGTTGCTGCTGCCGCAGCTGCTCAAAACGGCGCTCTATACGGTTCATACCTCAATCCCCTCTATCCCGGCCACCGTATGAATATCCTTATCGCCCCTTCCCGAGAGGTTGACCACAAGCAGCTGCTCCCGGCTCAGGGTCGGTGCCAGCTTGGCAGCGTAGGCGAGGGCATGGCTCGACTCCAGCGCAGGGATAATCCCCTCTAACCGGGTCAGGGCGTGAAATGCAGCCAGCGCCTCGCTGTCGGTTACCGCAACATAGTTGGCCCGACCACAATCCTTCAGCCAGGCGTGCTCTGGCCCCACCCCGGGGTAGTCGAGACCGGCAGAGATGGAGTGAGTCGGGATGATCTGCCCGTTTTCATCCTCCATGAGATAGGTTCGGTTGCCGTGGAGCACTCCGGGGCGACCGGCACAGAGCGGCGCGGCGTGTCGTCCGCTCTCAAGACCATCACCTGCCGCCTCTACCCCATAGATCGCCACCTCTTTATCTTGAAGATAGGGGTAGAACAGCCCCATGGCGTTGGATCCGCCGCCGACACAGGCGATCAAGGCATCGGGAAGACGACCCTCCTGATCCAGAATCTGCTGCCGTGACTCTCTCCCCAGCACCGCCTGAAAATCACGAACCATCGCCGGATAGGGGTGAGGGCCAGCAACCGTTCCGATGATATAGAAGGTGGAGTCGATATTGGTCACCCAGTCGCGCATCGCCTCATTAAGTGCATCTTTCAGCGTACGCGAACCCGATGTTACCGCCACCACCTTCGCCCCAAGGAGACGCATTCGGTAGACATTGATCTTCTGGCGCTCGATATCCTCCGCCCCCATATAGACGACACACTCCATACCGTAACGGGCCGCTACGGTCGCTGTCGCCACCCCGTGCTGTCCCGCCCCGGTTTCGGCAATGACCCGCTTCTTACCCAGACGCTGCGCCAACAGCGCCTGGCCCACGGTGTTATTCACTTTGTGGGCACCGGTGTGGTTGAGATCTTCCCGCTTGAGATAGATCTTCGCTCCGCCTAAAGTTTCACTCCAGCGTTTGGCGTAATAGAGCGGGGTGGGACGCCCGACATACTGGCGTAACTCATCATCCAGTTCGGCAACAAACGCTGCATCCTGAAGGTACTTTTCGTAGGCTTGACGCAGCTCCTGCAGAGGCCCCATCAGGGTCTCGGCAACAAACATTCCGCCATAGGGTCCAAAGTGGCCCGCCTTATCGGGAAGTTGGGTAAGATCTCTACACTGTTCGCTATTGACGGGCATCGGCCTCTCCGACCTGTTGGATAAAGTGGGCTATTCTATCAAAATCCTTCACCCCCTTGGCAGCTTCGACACCACTACTGACATCCACCGCATAGGGGCGTACTGCACGCACTGCTGCTGCCACATTTTGCGGTGAAAGCCCTCCGGCAAGGGTGATACTCTGACGCAGCGGGGGGGGGATCAGCTGCCAGTCGAAGGTGACACCACTACCGCCGGCAACCCCTTGCACCGCAGTATCGAGAAGAACTCCTCTTGCTGACGGGTAACGGGCCATCTCCTGCGCCAGCCCTTCGCCACTCCCTACCCCCAACGCCTTAATATAGGGTCGGGAAAACTGACGGCAAAACGGCTCGCTCTCTCCCCCGTGAAACTGTAATAGATCAATTGCCAGCTGCAATAGTACCCGCTCCACCTCCTCCACTTCAGGGTTGACAAACAGGGCAACGGTGGAGATGAAGGGGGGAAGCCGGGCGAGGATCTCTTCCGCTCGCTTCAGAGTGACCGCCCGTGGCGAAGGAGGATAGAAGACGAGACCGATGGCATCGGCCCCAAGCCGCGCTGCGTGAATGCCATCCTCAGGCCGAGTGATACCACAGATCTTGATTCGGGTTCTCGCCATCTTACTGAAAAAACTCCGCATTCATAAAGAAATCCGGGGGCGCAGGTATCTGAAACTCTCCGGGATATTCGACCCGAGTCAGATAGAGGCCAGCCGGTGGCGCCGTCGCCCCGCCCACCCGCCGATCCCGCTGCAGCAGGATCTGCTGACACCAATCCCCCTCGCGCTCACCTCGCCCAATCTTCATCAACACTCCGGCGATATTTCGCACCATGTGGTGAAGAAAGCCGTCTGCTTCAACCTCGAGGATTAGATAGGGTCCATGGTGGTGGAGTTGCAGCTGGAAAATCTCGCGCACCGGGCTTTTGGCCTGACACGCCACAGCGCGAAAGGTTGTAAAGTCATGGCGCCCGAGAAGATATTTTGCTCCGGTTCGCATCGCCTCAAGGTCCAGTACCCGATGTGACCAGGTGACCCGTCCAGCGAGAAATGTCGGGCGCACCTCACGCTGATAGATGATGTAGCTGTAACGGCGGCGCAAGGCAGAAAAACGGGCATGAAAAGCGTCATCCACACCCTTTGCCCAAGTGACCACCACCCCTTTGGGAAGGTGGGTGTTGGTACCGTAAACCCATGCGCGATCACTGCGCTGAGCATCTGTTTCAAAGTGGATCACTTGCCCTGTTGCGTGGACTCCAGTGTCGGTTCTACCGGCACATGAGATCCGTACGGGGTGAGCAGCCACGCGGGAGATCGCCTCTTCCACGACCCCCTGTACTGTGGTCTCGCCCCCCTTTTGCAGCTGCCAACCTGAGTAACCACCGCCATCATACTCCACTCCGAACGCTATACGCATCGCGATACGGTTATGCCCAGAACAGTTGAAAACAGTAGATTTCAGTGCGTCGGGAAGAGTGGCTGTGCAAGGGATGAAGGGGCATGAACGGGCAATCTATTCCAAAACGCTGAAGCGTTGCACTTATCGGCTTCATGGAACAGCGAATTCAGAACAGTTGGGTATAGTGTAGTGTCTCTGAAATCAGGAGAGTTTGGTGATCAGCTCCTGAGCGCTTCTCTTCTGTTGCTCATCGCCTTCATTCACAATCTCGGCAAGCATTCGCGTGGCCGCCTCTTTGTCCCCCATCTCGGCATAGGCTCGGGCAAGATCCAGTCGGGTATCGATATCGTTGGCATCCTCTTCATCATCAGGAAGCTCGAAGGTGATATCGTCAAGATCACTCTCATCATCGCCACTACTATCACCGTTCAAATCAGCATCCAGACCGGAGAAGAGATCATCCAGCTCCGAGGAGAGGGCACTATTCTCCTCTTTTTCGGCTATTTCCGCTGCAGAGAGGGCGGGCTCGGTCGCTGGACCATCCACCTCTGGGATCTCCAGTGACTCCAGCTCAGAGAAGCCAAGATCGATCTCCATCTCTAAATCAGAGCTGGAGTCATCCTCACTCCCCTCCTCTGCAAGAGCTTCAAGATCTATGGTGAGATCCGCCGTTGCCAGATCTGAGAGATCTTCATCCCCTCGATCGTCTGCAGTCTCGTCATCGGCTTCGGAGATCCCTAACTCCAGCTCCATATCAAGATCGGACAGCTCATCGTCGCCACTCTCATTCTCTGCCTCGCTTTCCAGCGCATCAAGATCGATGGAGAGATCGGCCATCGTGAGATCTGCAAGCGCACCCTCATCAGCAGCGGTCGTTGTAGATTCAGGATCCAGATCAAGGGTGAGATCGAGATCACTCACCTCTGACAACGCATCTGCGACCTCGCGGTGATCCTCAGCAGCCGTCTCAGCCTCCTCTAGCGGTAGATCTTCCACCTCCAGATCAAGATCGAGGTCCCCCAATCCAAGGTCATCTTCAGCAACGACTTCTTCTGTATCGTTTTCAGGCGCTTCATCTGCTCTCTGCTCTGGAGCCGTATCAGCTACACCACTTTTTGGAGAGAACTCCTCTTTCAGCCCATCTCCCAAATCAAGGTCAAGCCCCTCTTCAAGATCAGTAAAGTCAAAACCGAGGTCGATATCGATCTCCTCACCAATCTCCGACTCCATCTCGGCACTAAGTTCATCGAGATCAATCCCGATATCCATCACATCATCAAGCAGTGGGTTCTCGGAAGCGGAGGGGAGGGTATCATCATTGTCATCATCCATCTCCGGAGAGTAACTACCGGCAAAGAGCGGGTTGTCCGGACAGAGTTTACTCCCCATAGTCACCACCTTGGCCCAGTCCACCTCATTATCCTGAAGTGTGCTAGAGTTGGTAGCGACTAAATCCTCAAAGCCGTCACGATTCTTGGAGTTGTAGTAGAGTTCCAGCAGTTTCAGCTTATAGTCAGCCCGATGCGGATTTGCATCAATCGAGTCAAGAAGCAGCTCTTCCGCCTGCTTCACCCGACCATAGGCAATGTAAACATCCGCCTCGGTCAGCGGATCGATCTCGGTATCTTCAGAGCCACCCGGACCATCTTCAAGCCCGCTCAAACTGAGGTCACTCATAAAGGAGGAGGCCTCACCCGCTGCAGCAGCAGCGATCATCGAACTGCTCCCCGGTAGCGCTGTATCATCACTAAGATTACGCCGACGCCGGATCATGAGCAGCATTAAGGCGATCACCAACAGCAGAATCACCCCGAACCCTGCCAAATAGAGAGGGCTGGCAGTAAGAGAAGCGATTATGGCGGTCAATGGGTCAGGAGCTACCGCCGGTTGTAATTGGGGCAACGGCATAGGTTGCTGCTGTGGTTGCACCTGAGGCTGCGACACAGCCTCTGGCTGAACTTCAACCTCTGGCTCCGGGGTTACAGGCGACTGCAGATCTCGGTTTTCAGCCACACGCTCACCACCATCAGGGGTAGGGATCACTTCTGGGGTAGGGGTGAGATCCGCCGATTCCGTCCCTGCAACCGGTTCAACCACATCTGGTAGTTGCTTATCGATGCGTTGCTGACGCGCGATCTCCTGCAGCTGCGCCAGCCCACCATCCTCAACTGCAATCAGTTGCTGCAGGCGATCGAGCTGGCGCTGCAGATCGGCCATACGCTGCTTCAGTGACTCATTTTCAGCCTTTTGAGCCGCTGTCAACTCCAGAGCGAGCATCAACTCTGTGCGAAGCTCACTATCACTGACGGCAGCGCCACGCCCACCTTGCCCCCGACCTTCTCGACCTTCAGTTGGCGCAACCAACTGCAACCGGCTCTTATCCGAGGGAGTCTGGGCCGACGATGAGCCCGCGGCAACAGAGCCATTTTTCGCCGAGGCTTGCGCAATTTGGGCAGACGAAGGGGCTATCCTGGCCCCCGAGGTCAGTGCAACATCAGAACCGAGTTTAAGAATCACACCACTCTTGAGGCGGTTAATATCACCGCCAATGAACGCCTCGGGATTATCACGGTGGAGAGCACTCATCACCTGATTGACGCTGTACTGTTTTCCAGAAGAGGAGCGGATCTCATTCGCGATCCCCCACAAGGTGTCACCCCGCTGCACCGGACCGTAAGCTACCCCGTCAAGAATTAATTCACCCTGAGGAGTTCGGCTACCTCGGCCTTCTCCCGAAACCCCACTGGCAGTTACGCGGTTCTCTACCACCGGGGCCACTAGCTGCTGAGCGCCCTTCGGTGCTAGCTCGATCGGATCAAGAAGGAGGGTATACTCCCGTAAAACACGACCACTACGCCATGAAAGCTCCAGAATAAAGTCAAGATAGGGGTCGTGAATAAGATCCGTAGAGGTGATCTTAACTAAGGGTTGATCCCCCCGCTCACTCACCGCAAAACGGAGCTGACTTAGGACAGAAGGGCGATCGACCCCCAAACGGCGAAAGGTATCGTAAGAGGCGAGTGCGACCTCAACCGAACTGATCTCTCCCGGCTTGACTGCCAGTAGTTCAACCTCAGCGTTTAGTCGTTGATTGAGATAGGAGTAGAGTTTAATCTCCCCCAGTCCCATCGCCACAGAGAGCAGAGGCGTCCCCAACAGGGCGAAGAACAGCCCCAAATGAACCATTCGCACCACACCACGACGCCAGCTACAAGGCAGATACCACACCCGCATCCCTTCACCATCCCATACTAAAGTTTATGTTTAATCGGGAACTATATCGCATTGTTAATCTAAATTCCAACGGTTCAGGATTAAATCGCGCAACTTCAGCAAGAGCAGTTAATGGTTTGCACCGAAAACTACGGCGAAAACCCAACACAGCTCCTCAAACGAAAAGTCAATATTACCGCCGGCTGAACAGAGCTGACGCATGAGATCCATCCAGCCAGCAAACACCCTCTGGAAAGTAGCTGATGTAGAAATGACCTCGACAAAACTGAGGTCAAGCATCAAATTAGCCGCAACTCATGTAAGAAAAAATGCCTTTACCATGAATGAAACCACAGAAACCCGTCTTCTGTCTCGCAGAAGGTTGAAAATCTTTCAGAATTGAAAAAAGTCAGAGCAGGGTATAATTCAGCCTCTTTTGGGCGGTCCTCTGTATAGAGACAGGATCATCCAGCAGCCTGAACCAGGCACCTGAGAGCGTTGATTTAATAAACTGGATGGTTGCTCGGACACCACCACACGCTTGAAATCTCTTTTTTAACGCGGATGAGAATCGAGCCAGTGTATTGAGCAGGTGAGCTAAGCGCATGAGCAGGTGGTATCCCCGCATCGCATTCCAATCTTTAGCAAAACAGTGCTCGTAGGCGTATCCCTGATGCTTTTCAACCAGCAGTGAGTGTAACCGTTCAGACCCCATCACCTGATCTCCCTCTCCCAGCGGGAGAGGGTAGGGGTGAGGGTTAAAAAAGCAG
>JADFYS010000050.1 GCA_015232955.1 Gammaproteobacteria bacterium | reverse complement strand
AGAGGGGGGAGTTACTCAGGTTGATCTGATATTAGCGCCTGAATGTCCTGTTTGCGACAAAGAGGGAGGAGCCGTGGTCCCCTACCGGCTCTCCGAGGCTGATGGCCTCTTCTCAAAATGGGCGAGTACCTCTTCCAGAGGGACGGGACGGGTGATGCCGTACCCTTGGGCGTAGTCGATGCCGATGCGCTTTAGGGTGGAGATCACCGCGGAATTTTCAGCATATTCTGCAATGGTGGAGAGTCCCATCACATGGCCGATCTGGTTAATCGACTCCACCATGGCGTGGTCCACCTTGTCAGCGTTGATATTACGGACAAAGCTGCCATCGATCTTCAGACAGCTAATGGGGAGGTTCTTGAGGTAACCAAAAGAGCTGAGTCCGCTGCCAAAGTCATCGAGTGAGAACTTGATTCCGATGCGCTGTAGTTCGCGAAAAAAGTGTTCGGCGAGTTTGAGGTTGGTGATGGCGGCGGTTTCGGTGATCTCAAAACAGAGCGCCTCCGGTGGTACCTGGAACCGCTCCAGCTGTTGGGTGACAAAGCCGAGAAAACGGCCGTCGCCCAGCGACTGCCCCGAGAGGTTGATCGAGCAGCTGAGGGGCGGTGGCAGCTTGGAAGAGGTGATCTCCTCCAGCAGCTGCAGCGCGTTACGGACCACCCAGCGATCGATCTTCGGCATCATATTGAACCGCTCTGCCGCGGGGAGGAAGTCGTTGGGGGGGATGATCGCTCCATCCTCTCCCCGAAGACGGATGAGGATCTCATAGTGGAGATCGCTCCGGTTCGGGTCGAGGGCGCGGATCTCCTGTGCGTAGAGGATAAAGAGATCCTGATCGAGAGCGGTGGTGAGGCGGTGAACCCAGTCCATCTCATCCTGTTTGCGCCGAATCGTCTCATCCTCTTCACTATAGGTGTAGATGCGGTTGCGCCCCAACTCCTTGGCGAGATCGCAGGCTGAGTCGACCGCACTCATCAGCATCTGGGTGCTGGCACTATGGCTGGTGATGGGGGCCAGCCCCATACTGACCGTGACTTCAAAGATCTTCTCTCCCCAGTGGAAACGGAACGCCTTGATCAGCTGTCGCAGGTGGTCGGCGATGGTGGCGGCCTTGGCCAGTGGGCACTGGTGGAAGAGGATCCCAAACTCATCTCCACCAAGGCGGGCGAGGGTGTCGCTGTCGCGGATCACCTTACGGATAACGGCGGTGATCTCCTGCAGCAGGGTATCTCCCGCCTGATGGCCGCAGGTCTCATTGACCACCTTAAACTGGTCGAGATCGAGGTAGAGCAGGGCGTGGTGGTTATGCTCCAGCCGGGCATCTTTCACCTTCTCTTCCAGTTGTAGCTCAAACTCATGGCGGTTGACCAGGCCGGTCAGGGCGTCGTGCGCCGCCTGAAAATCGAGACGGGAGTTGAGTTCAAGAGATTCGGTGATGTCGTGGATGATATAGACACAGCCGTTGGCATCCATCTGCGGATCGAAGGTGATGCCGACCGAGATCTGAATGGTCAGCTCCTCTCCCTCGTTCAGTCGGAGGAGGCCGCTACAGTGGAAAGGGGCGGTGTAATCCCGGAGCAGGTGCGAGGCGACGATATGATCCAGAGGCAGACCGCTGTCACCATCGGTCAGGGGGTAGGCCCGCTCAAAGGGGAGGCCGATGATATCGGTAATTCCGTGGTGGGCAAGGCGGATTGCAGCCGGGTTGGCGTACTCCACCATCCCCAGTTCATCGACTTTGACCACCCCCTCCTGAATCCCCTCAAGGGTGATGAGTGCCTGCTGCTTCTCCCTCTCCAGTAGCTGACGAGAGTGGTTGAGCTGCTCTGTCTTCTCATGCTCTCGCAGCAGTAGGGTGCGATAGGCGGTGGCTACTGCCCCCAGTTCATCCGTTGATTGAGGTTGGAGCGAGACGGTACTGAACTCTGCCGACGGCTGTTGAACCAGCTTCAGGATATAGTTGAGCGGAGTGAGCGACTGTTTGAAGCTGGTGACAAAGAGGAGAGCACCACAGATGGCGAGAAGTTCAAGCAGTGCCCAGATGGCGATGGTCTCGCCGGTGAAAAAACCGGTCCTGGCAGAGAAGAAGAGGATGAGGAGGGTGTCGATCATCAGCGGTGTCAGGGCGGCGATGAGGAATATTTTAGTGGTGATCCTGAGCAGCGGTTGAGGGGAGGAGAGGCGGTGGGCGAGGCGGCCGAAAAGGTCTACCAGAAGGAAGAAGATCGGTACCCCGATAATGATCGAGACAGAGAGGGCGAGGAGGTGGATGCGAACCCACGCCTCAGCATTTGCAGCGATCCCGGTCACGCTCTGTGCACTATAGAGAAAGACGGTAGGTGCTATAAGGCGGGAGATTGCGAATATGATCCAGAAATCGAAGGGAAAGCGGCGGATCATCCGTTCGGCGGTGGCGACCGCGCTTGGTGTGTTCTGGGTGATGATGCGACCGATGGGGCGGGAGAAGAGGTAGTAGAAGTAGATGAGGTTAAACAGGAGCTGGCCGATGCCGTAGACTCGGAATGATACTGTGGACATCGCTGCCGCCGCCTGTTGCGGATCGACCAGTTGAAAAAAGGAGAGAAAAAAGCTGCCAAAAGCGGGAGGGATGGCGTTGGCGATAAAGATGAGGCCGAGAAATCGGAGCTGAAACTGCTGCTGGCTGAGTGGTGGCCGCGGCTGGTTAGACAAGGTCGATCATCCTCATTTTGAGTGTCTCTTTGACCATACTGATGGCGATTATACCGATGAAGATGATGGCAATGGTAGCGAGATTCCAGTCGCTGAGGACATAACCGAGTGCTAGCCCGGCGGCAGGAGGGTGTTCGGTGTTGGTAATCACCATACAGAAGATGGCGATACCGGGGGCGAGGGCGCTACAGGCGAGGAGGGCGTAGTGGCTTAGTTCGGGTGAACTCCCCCAGTAGGGGTGTTGGGCGAGGAGAGAGAAGAGGCAGCCGATGAGGGTGCCGATACTGTAACCGCTGAGGAGGTAGCGGGGGCGAGAGGCGTGGCTATGGGGGGCGGCGAAGGCGAGAAAGGAGCTGGAGCCGAGCGCAGCGATGAGGGTGGTCTGGAGGGCGGCGTCCATTATCAATAGCAGACCGCCGATGGGGAGGGTGGCAAGGAGACACTGCAGGATATAGCTCGGCCACGATTTTTTGAATTTCTGATCGAGAAGGCGCATCAGCGGTCAGACGGGATCGTCCCCCCATGCCGCCTGATCACAGAAGCAGAGATCGGCGCCGACCTGTGCCGCGGGGAGCGGGATCCCCTGTCGAATCTGCTGTAGTGCGGTCTGTTTGCCGGCGCCGGTAGCGAGGAGGATGGTAAGTCGCGCCTGCTGCAGCCGCTGCAGACCGAGGGAGACCCGCTCCGGGGGCGGTTTGGGAGCGGCGAACACCGCCACCGCCTCGGCGGGATCACTCAGCGCAGGGTTATCGGGAAAGAGGCTGGCGGTGTGGCCATCCTCCCCCATCCCGAGGAGGGCGATATCAAACGGGGGGCGACTCTGCAGGAGCTGGTGATACGCCACAGCGGCGGCCACCGCTCCCAGCTCTGCAGGGATGGGGTGAAAATTGGCAGCAGGCAGCCCCCCCTCCCCCTGAAGCAGGCTACGAATCATGAGATCGTTGCGTTCGGGGTGGTTGCGGGGGAGGGCGCGTTCATCACTGGGGTAGATCTCAATCTGAGACCAGTCGGGTACTGAACTGCGGAGAAGTTTGAAAATCGGCTGTGGAGAGCGCCCTCCGGGAACCACCATATGAACGCGGTGACCCTGCTTCAGGCGTGGCTGCAGGGTCTCGATTATCAGGTGGGCGACCGCCTCGCACAGTTCGTTACTGGTGGTGAAGACCCGCCACTCGGGGGGTGCAGTTCTGGTCAAGTGGAGACTCCTAAGTCGGTTTATGCCAGCCGTAGAGGCAGTCGTTGAGCAGTTGATCCATCCCCGGTACATCCCAGGTTCCGGCACGATAGCGGGGGAGCGAGAACGACTCCTCCCACTTTTCGAGAATGGGGTGGATGATCTTCCACGACTCCTCCACCTCATCGGCGCGGGAGAAGAGCGACGCCTCTCCCAGCAGCACATCGTGGAGGAGGATCTCATAGGCGTCATACATATCGCCATCCTGACTCTGGTAGGGCGCTTTCATCACCAGCCGCTGCATTCGGGTGGTGAGACCCGGCTGTTTGGCGTTCATCCGCAGGAACATCCCCTCGTCGGGCTGAAGGCGAAAGATCAGGGCGTTGGAGATGGGGGGTTCTCCCCCCTCAAACAGGTTGTGTGGCGGTTGGCGGAAGCGGATCATCACCTCTGACACCCGCTTCTCCATCCGTTTGCCACTCCAGAGGAGAAAGGGGACCCCCTGCCAGCGCCAGTTGTCGATATAGAACTTGACCGCGGCGAAGGTCTCGGTGGAGGAGTCGGCGGCAACCCCGGGTTCGGTACAGTAGGCGGCAAGGGGCTTGCCGTCCCCCCCCCTGCCCGAGGCGTACTGGGCGGCGAGGGCGACCTTTTCCACCGCATCGAGGGCGATGGGGCGAACCGCCCGCAGCACCTTCACCTTCTCGTCACGAATATCGTTGGCGCTAAAGTCGGTAGGGGGTTCCATCGCCACCAGTGTCATCACCTGCATCAGGTGGCTCTGGATCATATCGCGCAGTGCCCCCGCCTTTTCGTAGTAGGGGGCGCGATACTCGACGCCGAGGGTCTCGGCAGCAGAGATCTGGACATGATCGATGTAGTTGCGGTTCCAGAGCGGTTCGAGCAGCGAGTTGGCGAAGCGGAAGACAAAGAGGTTCTGCACACTCTCTTTACCGAGATAGTGGTCGATGCGGTAGATCTGGGACTCATCCATCACTCGCCACAGCTCACGGTTCACCTTCTGCGCACTCTCAAGATCCCGTCCGAACGGCTTCTCGATCACCAGACGACGGTACCCTTCATTCTCAGCGATAAGGCCGCTGGCACCGAGGTGATGGGCGACGCAGGTGTACCAGCCGGGAGGGATGGCGCAGTAGAAGAGGGCGTTGACCTGATCTTCGTGGCGCTGCAGGGTGCGGAGGATCCCTTGATAGGTCTCGCTCTCCTCAAGATCCCCCTCTACCGGGTGGAGCATCTGCAGAAAAGGGGCGATGTCGATACCGCTTTTGGCGAGGGAGGAGTAGTCGAGGAGGGCGCTTCGGACAAACTCGACCCACTGATCGGAATCGTTTCTGACGATGCCGATGATCCGGCTCCGGGGATCAAGCAGGCCAAACTGAACCATCCGCAGCAGAGAGGGGAGGAGTTTGCGCTTGGCGAGATCTCCGGTGGCACCGAAGATGACGATATTACTGGGGGCCGGTTGGGTACACTCGAAACACTCCTCTCCCGATCCGGGGTTTTGCATCACCATCGCGCTACTCCTTGTGGTTCTCTTTCACCGCATGGCCGCCAAAACCGGCACGCATCGCCGCCAGCATCCGCCCGGCAAAAGAGGAGTCCTGTCGGCTGCGAAAGCGCATCATCAGCGCCATGGTGAGGACCGGGGTGGGGATGGCGGCGTCGATCGACTCATGGATCGTCCACCGTCCCTCACCCGAATCGTCGACCCAGTCGCTCAGTTTCTCCAGCTTCGGATCTTTGCCCAAGGCGTCGGTACAGAGGTCGAGGAGCCAAGAGCGGACGACACTGCCGTGCTGCCAGATCTTCGAGATCTGCTCGAGGTCGAGATTAAAGTCGTCGCGGGCGTGGAGTAGCTCATACCCCTCGGCATAGGCCTGCATCATCCCGTATTCGATGCCGTTGTGAATCATCTTGGTGAAGTGGCCGGAGCCGACGGGACCGACATGGCCCCACCCCTGATCTGCTGCCGGGGCGAGGCTGCGCAGCGCCGGTTCCACCATCGCTACCGCCTTATCACTTCCGCCAACCATCAGCGAGTAGCCGTTCTCCAGCCCCCAGATCCCGCCGGAAGTGCCGGCATCCATAAAGTGGAACCCCTGCTGCTGTAGCTTTTCGCCGCGGGCCATGGAGTGGTTAAAGTTGGAGTTACCGCCATCGATCACCAGATCTCCCCTCTCCAGCCCCGCCTCCTGCAGCGCCTCGATACTGGTGTCGAGGATCTGATGTGGCAGCATCATCCAGATCACCCGTGGCGCCTCAAGCATGGCGATCACCTCGCCGAGATCGGCCGCCACCTCGATATTCTCCTCGGTTGCTGCCAGCTCATCCCCGACACTGCGGGTACGGTTGTAGGCGACCACCTGATGTCCATCGCGGCTGAGGCGTCGTGCCATATTGGCGCCCATTCTTCCCAGACCGATCATTGCCAGTTTCATCGCTTGCTCCTCCTTGGATACTCTCTTATCGCTACAAAATTATCGCCATCGGTCAGGCCGATGCACCCTTGGCCGCTACTCTACCACTATCGGCACTGAAAAATGTGATGAATAGGCCAAACACCTTGGTACAATGGCACGCTCTGGTTGAAATAATCATGCCCGATCCCACCCGTACTACTGCCAATTATCCTGGCTGAGGAGGCTCCAATGTTCTATCTCTACTCCCCTTTTCTACTGCTGTTCTCTCTATGGGTTACCGGCTGCTCCCTCTCCTCCGAGAGTGATAGTTCAACCACCGATCCCGGGGGGAAGAGCGACAGCGCTGTCGCCCTGAAACAGGTGGCAACAGAGCAGCAGCTGCTGGAGCTGATTCGCAGCGGTCTCGCCAACCGCGAAGCGGAGCCGCAGTTCTATATTATGGAGATGGCGCAAGATAGCGCAGCCGCAGCACCCACCGCCACCGCCACCGCCACCAACACCGGAGAGAGCGGACGCAGCGTCTCCACCACCAATCTTCAGGTCGAGGGGGTGGATGAGGCCGATATTATCAAGAGTGACGGCGATCGCCTCTACCGTGTCGCACCATCCGAGCCGATCTACTATCCGATGGCGATGGTTGCAGAGACGACAGCGGAGCCTGAACCGGCTAGCGTGACCGCTATCGCCCCCTCACCCTCCTCTGAGAGCGGAAACCGGTTGCAGATCTACCAGCTCGATGCCGCCACTCCGGCGCAGCAGCTTCTCGCCGAGGTTGCAGTGGGGGAGACGGATGACCCTCAACTCTCTGGAATCTACCTCCTCGATCAGCAACGGCTGGTACTCATCTATGGCCAGAGGAGTGGCTACTGGGGGATGTGGTGGAGTCCGTGGCAGTGGCAGCAGGGGAAGAGTGTGGTCGAGGTGGTCGACTTTTCACAGCCGCAATCACCCCAGTTGGAGCAGCGGTACGAGATCGAGGGCTATCTTATCGCCACTCGCCGTATCGGTTCCAGCCTCTATCTTGCCAGCCGTTTTACCCCCGCGATTGAGGGCTATCTCCCCTACGCCTATAGCGATGAAGATATCGCCAAAAACGAGAGTTTAGTGGCGGCTGCCGGTGCGGATGAGCTGCTGCCAAAGATCTCGGTCAACGCCACATCTAAGCCATTGGTGAGCGAAGCGACCGCTTACCAACCACCGGGTGTGGTTGCCGGTGAGGAGAGTCCCGATCTGGTTACTCTGCTCGAGATCGACCTCGACAGTGCCACTTCGACCACGGCGCAGTGGCGGAGCCAGACCCTTCTCGGGACGAGTGAGACCCTGTTTATGACCCACAACGCCGCCTACTTTGCGACGGCGCTGGCGGAGTACAGTAGCGATAGTGATGGTTTGGTTCGCTACACTCCGGATTGGACGAGTGCGATCCACAAGTTTGCCCTCACCAGCGATGGCCCTCTCTATCGTGGCAGTGGTAGCGTAACCGGGCACCTGGGTTGGGACAATGAGAAGAAGCCGTTTCGGATGGGAGAGATCGGTGCCGACGGGGAGTCGCTGGGGATCGTCACCTCAGAGGGGGAGAGCTGGAGTGGCGACTCTTCGACCCGGATCACCCTTTTGCAGGAGGGGGAGGGGGACGAACTCACCCTCATCTCCACCCTTGGTGGCTTGGGGAAGCCGGGGGAGCAGCTCTATGCCGCCCGTTTTCAGGGGGATCGTGCCTATCTTGTCACCTTTCGCGTCACCGATCCCCTCTATGTGATCGACCTCTCCCAGCCGGAATCGCTCAATCTGGAGCAGCATGTCGGGAGTCTCGAGATCCCCGGCTACAGCGACTATCTCCACCCGGTGGATGACAACACCCTCCTTGGACTGGGTAAAGATGCCGTTGCCGATTCAGCCGGAGGGGATAACGACCGGGGGGCGTGGGCACAAGGGGTGAAGTTGGCGCTGTTTGATGTGACCGACCTCCACGCGCCGCAGCTGCTCGATTCAGTCGTAATCGGTAAACGGGGGAGTGAGAGTGCAGCGATTCAGGACCACCACGCCTTCACCTGGCTCGGGGGCGATAGCGCCACCGGTCGTCTGCCACGCCTTGCGCTGCCGATTCAACTCCACGAGACCAGTGGCAGAGATGGCAGCTACTACAGTGAGGGCGATCCGCGCCAGTGGTATGACTGGACCCGAACCGCGCTCTATCAGTTTGAGATCTCCGCCACCTCCATCACCGCAGTGGGGGAGCTGGTGGCCGAGGCGGCTAGCGGTGAGAGTTACAGCTATCCGCAGGGATCACTGCAGCAGGATCGCGCGGTGATGGTAGACGATAGCCTCTACTATAGCCATGGTGACGCCCTCTTCTGTACTCTCTGGGGCAGCAGTGCCCATTACTGTAGCGACTAGGGGGAGAAGAGAAGATGGTCATGCTACGGCAAGAGAATGAGGAGTTGGTTTCACAGTTACTGGCGCTGGTGGAGGCGCGGATCGAGGCACCGAGTGAGGTGCTGCTCCTCTTCTGCCGCCACTACTATGCCAATGTTCCGGCAGCGGATCTCGCACAGCGCAATCCAGAGGATCTCTACACCACGCTCCTTGCCCAATGGCATCAGATGCTGCAACGACAGCCGCAGATCCCGGCGCTGCACATCTACAACCCAACGGTGGAGGATCACGGCTGGCAGTCGCCACACACCGTGCTCGATCTCGTGGTGGAGGATCGCCCCTTTCTGGTGGAGTCGATCACCATGGCCCTCAACCGCCATGGTCTGACCAACCACATCATCTTCCATCCGGTCTATCGTCTGCTGCGCTCGCCACTGGGTAAACTGGTGAAGATCCTCGATGACGGCAGTCGGGGGGAGGCCGGTATTGTGACCGAAGCGGTGATCCATATCGAGTTTGATCGCCGCAGTGACGCCATCGAGCTGGATACACTACAGCAGAAGATCGCGCTGGTGCTGGAGGATGTCCGCGCCGCAACCGATGACTGGCCACGAATGCTTGCCGATCTCGATGACGCCGTCCTCCAGTTGGAGGCGGATGCCGCGCACCGTTTCAAGATCCCGGGGGGAGAGCTTGCCACCACCTTTGCCGAGGCGATCAGTTTTCTTCAGTGGCTGAAGAACCACCACTTTGTCTTTCTCGGCTGTCGTGACTACCGTCTGCAGCAGCAGGGGGAGACGCTGGGGTTTCAGATCGTCACCGAAAGTGGCAAAGGGGTGCTGCGCGAGGAGATTGCAACCATCCCCGAAGATCCATTTATCCCCCTCACCCCCGATCTCTGCACCATTATCAATGACCGTAATCCGCTGATTATCACCAAGGCGACCACCCGCTCCACCGTCCACCGTCCGGTTTTTCTCGACTATATCGGGGTGAAGCGGTTTGATGCTGAGGGGAAGGTCTGTGGTGAGCGCCGTTTTCTCGGTCTCTATAGCTCTTCGGTCTATCGCGAGGATCCGATCACCATCCCTCTGGTGGCGCGCAAGCTGGAGAGGTTGCGCCGGGAGTCGGAGGCGGTGGGTGGCCTGTTTAGCGCCAGCCAGCTCCACCATGTGATCGCCGAGATGCCGCGGGACGAGCTGTTCCACGCCTCAGCGGCAGAGGTGACCGCTACCGCTCTTGGTATCCTCCAGCTTCAGGATCGACAGCGGATCCGTCTCTTTATCCGCCAGGATCTCTACGGCTGCTTCTTCTCTATCCTCCTCTATGTACCGCGGGAGCGCTACACCACCGAGATCCGTAAACGGCTGGAGAAGCTCTTTTTGCAGCGGCTGTCGGGTCTTGATGTCAACTTTCGTGTCCACTTTAGTGATTCGATCCTTGCCCGCATCCGCTTTATCGTTACCGTTCCCGAGGGGCGGGCCATCGCCTATGACAGTCAAGAGCTGGAGCACGAGGTGGAGATCCTCTTCCATGACTGGCGGCAGGAGCTGGCCGACTCTCTCCGAAGCCACTACGGTGAGGAGGAGGGGAACCGCCTCTTCCTCCGTTATGGCGACAGCTTCACCACCGCCTACCGTGAAGATTACACCCCACGACGGGCGCTGCCCGATATCGAACAGCTGGAACGGCTCGATCTTCAAGGGGCGCGGCTGCAGTTCTCCCTCTTTCGGCCGCCAGAGCTGGAAGAGGGCTCCCTC
>JADFYS010000004.1 GCA_015232955.1 Gammaproteobacteria bacterium | reverse complement strand
AGGTGACTCTGCTGACGGCAGAGATCGATCGTGTTGCCGACAAGCTCACCTTTAACGGCACCAAGGTGATTGGCGCCTCGGCTGCTATCGCTTACCAAGTGGGAACCGATGCCGGGGACAAGCTTTCAGTCAACACCATCAATGTCACCAACATCCACTCTGGGGCAACGGTGGATACCGTCGCCAACGCCAGTGTGGCCATCGGCAAAATGGATGCCGCAATTACCGCCATTAGTAAACAGCGGGGGATCTTTGGTGCGACCCAGAACCGGATGGAGTCGGTGATTCGTACCAATGATACCGCAGTAGAGAATCTCTCCGCCTCAAGAAGTCGGGTGTTGGATGCCGACTTTGCCGCAGAGAGTGCCAACCTCACCCGGACCCAGATCCTGCAGCAGGCGGGGGCGGCGATGCTGTCACAGGCCAACGCCCTGCCGCAGAATGTCCTGTCGTTACTGGGTTAACGAAGAGTAGCGATGCATTCCGACTGATGTTGAGTCGGTTAAGCAAGTAATCGTATTCGTACACAGGGATGTGCCTGGACAACAGATTTGTGGAGAGATTGTAATGGCTAGAATCAGTAGTTTCTGGAAGAAGATCATGAGTATTGGGGTGTCCGAAAGGTACCCTGTGCAGATTGGGAGCGGAGAGCATCAGTACCTGCAGATGTATTCGTTAAAATTTATTAAGGATATGAAATATCAGTTAAAGTTGAGGAGAGATAGAGATGGCACAAGTAATTAATACCAATATTGCAGCGATAGGCGCTCAGAGGTATCTCAATAAATCACAGATGACACTGCAGACCTCGCTCCAGAGGTTGTCATCGGGGTTACGCATTAACTCTGCAAAGGATGATGCGGCAGGTCTCTCAATCTCCGAGGGGTTGTCGAAGCAGATTAGGGGGTACTCTCAGGCGACACGGAATGCCAGTGATGCCATCTCGATGATGCAGACCGCAGAGGGTGGTTTGCAAGAGGTGAGTAATATGCTGCAACGGGTGCGGGAGTTGGCGATTCAGTCTGCGAACGGCAACTACACCTCGACCGAACGGACGGCGATGAATACCGAGGTGAGTCAGTTGACCGCAGAGATTGACCGGGTGGCCGGTAAGCTCTCCTTCAATGGGACCAAGGTGATCGGCTCTACCGGAACTGTCAATTTTCAGATAGGGACCGACTCCGGAGATACCATTGCGGTTAATCTGACCAACGCCTCAAATGTCCATGCTGCGGCAGCGATCGATACGGTGGCGAATGCCAACTCTGCCATCTTGAAAATGGACACAGCGATCTCGACCATTAACTCCCAGCGAGGTAAGCTAGGGGCGGCGATGAACCGGATGGATTCGGTGATTCGGACCAATGAGACGACGATAGAGAACCTGTCGGCCTCTAGAAGTCGAATTGTCGATGCAGATTTCGCTGCGGAGACCGCTAATCTGACCAGGACGCAAATTCTGCAGCAAGCGGGGGCGGCGATGTTGGCTCAGGCCAATGCAATGCCACAAAATGTGCTTTCATTATTGAGATAATAGGATAGTATTAGTAGTTGAGTAGTTTATTGAAGCCACGCTTTCACCCTCCATTAGGGGGGTGGGAGGAGGTTTCAGGAGGTTAAAGTGATGGTAAGTTCAATGGAGAATAGTGTTGTCAGGCTGGTAGCTGCCCGTCCTCCAAACGGGGTTAGCCCCTCTCATGCCGTTGCCAATGGCGGTTCTGAGTCCAGATCTGAGGTACGAAACGGGTCGGTTGATGCGGTCAGACGCCCTTCCGCAGCAGCGAAAGATGATGGCGTAGAGAGCGTGGATATGGCGGTGCAAAGATTGAATGATCATGTGCAGAAGATGGATAGAACGCTCAATTTTAGTGTTGATCAAGATTCTGGGCGTTCGGTGATTAAGGTGACCGATAGCGTATCTGGAGATCTTATTCGCCAGATTCCGAGTGAAGATATCCTGCGTGTTGCGCAGTGGGTTGCCGATATGAGAGAGAGTAGCGGTGGGTTGTTACAAGAGAGCACATAACCAACCGCGATTGAGATTTGAAGGCTTTGAGAAGGGGTGAAACAGTTGTTCAGGTTTCATCCCTATGGGCAGTTGTGGTAACACTGAGGTGAATTGAGATGGCATTTTCAGTATCAGGTATTGGATCAGGGTTGGATGTCAATAGTATTGTCGCCCAGTTGATGGATCCCGAACGCCTGCCGCTCACCGCTTTGCAGAACCGAAAGCAGGCGTTTGATAATCGATTCACTTCTTATGGTCATCTTGCTGTAACTGCCATAGGTATTAGGTAGCGATAACGGAAACCGACAATGTTACAGTCCCATGCCCAGAGAGCTGCAGCCAATCTCTACTCCAAAGTAGGGGTACAGGGCAGGGTTGAGTCGGCCAATAATCACCGCCTTATCCTGATGTTGATGCAGGGGGTGATTGATCGTGTCGCCGCAGCCAAGGGTGCTATGCAGAACAAGGACATTAGTGCCAAGGGTCAGGCGATCTCCAAAGCACTGGCGATCATTGATGGTCTCAAAGGGTGTCTGAATATGGATCTGCCTCCGGAGCAGGGGGGAGATATCTCAGAAAACCTGCAAGGTCTCTATCTCTATATGGAGAAGAGACTCTTTAAGGCAAATCTTGAAAATAGTACGGAACTGCTGGAGGAGGTGTCGCAACTGATGACCTCTCTCAAAAGTGCGTGGGAAGAGATCGGATGAGTAATCATTCGCTTTGGCAAGAGGTGGATCACCTTACCACCGAGATACTTGAAGATGCCAAAAGCGAGGAGTGGCTCTCCTGTACTGAACGGGTGGAGCAGAGAAAAGAGCTGCTGCAGCAGCTGTTTGCAACCCCCGTCCCTGAAGCTGAGAGTGAGCAGACAAGAGTCAGGATAGAGGACCTGCTAGGTCGTGATCGTGAGATCACTCAGCTCTGTCAACAGGAGTTTACTCGACTTCAAGGGGAGCTAAAACAGTTTGACAAAGAGCGCGTTGCCGCTAAGGCGTACAGAACATCGCCATGATTTTCTTGGGTTTTATGTTTTTATCGGAGGTTTTTCTTAAAAATAATTTAGCTCTTTGCTAAAGTTTCGATCCCCGTATCCGCTAGTTTGGTCAGGAGAGGCAAACAGACACACAAAAAGCCTCCTTAAATAAAAAAACACAGCAAATTAAACTAGACGGAGACACAGTCATGGCACAAGTTATTAACACCAATGTCGCAGCGATTGGCGCACAGAGATATCTCAACAAGTCACAGGCATCGCTGCAGACTTCCCTGCAACGCCTCTCATCCGGATTGCGCATTAATAGCGCCAAGGATGATGCAGCGGGTCTTTCAATCTCGGAAGGGTTAACCAAACAGATTCGCGGTTACTCCCAGGCCACTCGTAATGCGGGTGATGCCATCTCCCTTATTCAGACCGCTGAGGGTGGTCTGCAAGAGGTGGGCAATATGCTGCATCGGATTCGTGAACTGGCGGTTCAGTCGGTCAACGGTAACTACACCGCAACGGAGCGCTCAGCGATGAATGCTGAAGTGAATCAGCTTGAGGCAGAGATCTATCGTGTCGCTACCAACCTCACTTTTAATGGTACCAATGTTATTGGCTCAGCCACCAGCGTTCAATTTCAGGTGGGTGCTGATGCAGGGGACAAGATTTTGATTAGTCTGACCAATGTCGCCAGCGTCTTTACCGGAGATACCGCCGGCGCAGCTCAGGTCAATACCGCGGCTAATGCCAGTGTAGCCATCGAGAAGATGGACGAAGCGATACTGACGGTCAATAATCAGCGCGGCCTGCTGGGTGCATCTATGAACCGGATGGATTCAGTCGTTCGCACCAATGAGAATGCGATCGAGAATCTGACTGCATCGAGAAGCCGTATCCTGGATGCTGACTTTGCTGCAGAGACCGCTAACCTCACCAGAACCCAGATTCTGCAACAAGCGGGTTCTGCCATGCTGTCACAGGCCAACCAGTTACCTCAGGGCGTTCTCTCCCTCCTCCAGTAATGGAGTGATTGGTGAAAGCAACTGATTAAAGATAAATAAAGGAGAATTTCCATGTACGCCATGAATCAAAGAGCAGCGGTTGATTTTTATAACCAGGTAGGTGTTCAGAGTAATGTCGCTTCGGCCAGTGCCCATCGTCTGGTCCAGATGTTGATGCAGGGAGCGCTGGATCGTATCGCGATGGCCAAAGGGGCGCTACGCAATCACGATATCACCAGTAAGGGGGAGAGTATCTCCCAGAGTATGGCCATTATCGATGGACTGAGAAATAGCCTCGACATGGATTCAGGACAGGAGATTGCAGAAAACCTTGACGCTCTCTATGTTTACATGAATCGGCGTCTGCTTGAGGCCAATATTAAAAATGATATTCAGATGCTGGATGAGGTCTCCGGACTGCTCACCTCTATCAAAGAGGCGTGGGACAGTATCGGTTAAGAAGAGATGAAGTGGCCCCGCACCCTTTGGTCAGGGGCGGGTGAGACGGTAGGCGTGCAGGGAGAGAGGCCGACCGGTTAGCAGTGCGAATGATCTTCAGTACTTGGTGGAAGATGGCGCTGCTAAAAAGACCACAAATATGCTGTGTAGTCATGAACTGCAATTACAAGGCGACAAGCGATTGTCGCCTTTTTTTGCGTCTCATGTTTTTGGTTTTAGGAGTTGTTGGATCGCTTCAACGATATTGCCTGCTCCCTGCTCCAGATCAGGGGGCGGGAGGTTTTGGTTAAACTGCAGAAGTAACTGTGGAAAATCGATCTTCGGATGGAAGGATGCATTCGGAAGAGATAGCTGTTGGTAAAAAGTGATCGCCTCTTCCCGGTGGCGTTCAGAGACGGGGAGAGAGCACGGGAGGGTATTCAGATAGAGCGCTTCATAAAAACTGTAGCCAAAATTACCGATATAGATTTTGGCCCGGGCAAGAAGATGGGGAAAGTCAGGATTGGTGCCATCCACCGTCACCACCTTCCACGAGGGAGGGGGGGGGGCGTGTGTCAACTCTGCTCTCTGTCTATCGTTGTGAAAATAGATCAGGATATCGATATCCTTAGAGGGGACATCGGTTTTTGCCTGACGGATCTCTTTACGAATGATGACCAGATGCGCGCCATAGATACAGGGGGGGTGAGGGTGTGCAGGGAGATCATGGTAAAGAAGGGAGGGGATCACAATGAGATCCGTCTCTCTGGTCCAGGGGAAAAAACTGTCAATCGCCACAACCACTGCCTCGGTCTGGAACCCTTTTTTCCAGTCAAAAGGGAGATCTCTGGGGTAGAGATCGGCAATGATGAGATCAAAACTCGCCAGCGCAGCGGTCGAAAGGAGGGGGGCAGAGTGAGAGGGGGGTTGTGGATGGGGTGCACGGCCAATGCTCCCCCATCGCACCTCCAACCCTTCGTTCTGAAGAAGATCCACCGCATGGCTGTCATCCACCAAAAAAGTGACCGGCCACCCCAACTGCTCCATCAGCCGTTTACCCAGAGCGGTGGAGCGCATCAAGTGACCATAACCGAGGGAGTGGCCGCAATCCATGATGATGAGAACTTGAGGGATCACCTCAATAAGCTGCCGCTGATAGACATGGGCATTAATTTGAGTGAGTTCCGGGTGCTCCAGCAGGAGATCCACGGTGTGGGGCAGAGTAAAAGGGAGCCCCTTCTCTTGTAGACGGAGATAGATGGTCTGAAAAAACTCAAGATCTGCGGTGGTGTCCACGGTGAGACGGGCGGGGGGGATGAGCAGTTGACGCAGTTGCAGCTCACAGAAACGGTACTCATGCGGCCGAAGGTAGATTAAGGGGAAGTGATGCTCCCGCTGCCACGGCTGCTGAGGATCTGCTTGATCATCGGCCTGTTGCCAGGCGGAGGTACGATAGATAGAGACGCCACCCATTGCACATATTTTGCCGTCAGGTGGTGGGATCAGCCGCAAGACATTAGCGTCGGGGTGATGTTTAATCAAGCGGATCTGCTGATCGATGAGGGGGGCATCAAAGAGCGGCCAATCGCCACTAATCAATACGGGGATATCGGCGCGGAAGCTCTCTGCAGCAACGCGGAGCCGGGTGGTGACGCGATCCACCTCTCCCTCGTAGCTGAAACAGGAGATCCCCTCCTTTTGAGCAAAGTGGCGGAGGGGGTCGTTCTCCTCTCCTGCCAGTGTGGCGATGACGATCTCATCCACCTCACGACACCTTTTTAACTCATGAACCGCCCACGCAAGAAGTGGTTTATCCCCAATTAGGCGCAACTGTTTTTGGGGTAGTCGGGATGATCCGAGCCGAGCGACGATAAAGATGACAACCCGTTCTTTCATTAGATGAGAGCTCTTTTCGGAAGGGGGTGAAAGGGAAGAGCGGGAGTCAATATCAAAGCGAGTACAGGGAAGTCGCTCTGCGAAGCGAAGAGAGAGTCGTGTAAAAGGAGGTGAACTGGATTGTTCGAGAGTTCAGGCTTGTTCAAGCCATCGCATCAAAGCGGGGCATCAGCTCACCCCCGCCAATGATGATGGGAGACGCTGTCTGGCTGTTGTACGCCTGAAGGGCCATCTGGATCAAGCGTTGCGGTGGTGGGGCGGCTGTGAATGAGCTGTTGCGGGAGACGCTGTCCGAGCTGTAACCATTTGAGTTGAAACGGTTTGTGTTAGGAGCGGAGATAGCGCTAGCGGAGATAAAGCCGAGGTCTCTGCCACGGTCATCGTCGGTGGTTACCTGAAGTGCACTGCCCTGGGCACTCCCCTCTTCAGCTCTCTCTTCTGTGTCACGCCCAAGGCGCTGATCCTGCTGCTCTCGCCGCAGTCGCTCCTGTTCATAGGGGGTTGGCTGCACCTTGCGAACAATAGCATCGCCTCGCTGCAGCTGGCCTGAGATTAGATTAGAGCTGTTTTGTCCTATCTCCATAGCGATCCATTCTAGACCAAAAAAAAGGGTTTGAAAAGATGATATGGGGTTTCATTCGCCAGCTTTACATAGTGAATCACGAAAATTATGGGGTGATCCTCCCCCCCCCTTTGTGGTAGATTGCCAACCTCATACGGAGCGTGGTCCAGACTTCACACCATTTACTCCCGTTACCCCCACTCCCTCAACTTGGCTTACTCATCCCTAAAACATTGTGAAACTGTTATTTGATTTTTTTCCGATCGTCCTCTTTTTTATCGCATACAAGAGTTATGGTATTTTTGTAGCAACGGTGGTTGCGATCGTCACCTCTATCCTTCAGGTGGCGATTTTCTGGCTGAAGAACCGCCGCTTTGAAAAAATGCATCTAATCACTCTGGTACTGATCACCGTTCTTGGAGGGGCCACCCTGATTTTTCAGGATCGCGCCTTTTTTATGTGGAAACCGACAGCAGTGAACTGGTTATTTGCCCTAGCATTTCTCGGAAGCCACTTTATCGGCAAGAAAAATATGGTCGAAAGGATGATGGGGCACGCCTTAACCGCTCCGGGGATGGTCTGGCGTAGGCTCAACTTTGCCTGGGTTATCTTCTTTGTGGTGATGGGGATTGCGAACCTCTATGTAGCCTCACTATTTTTTGATGCCAACCGACAGCTCGAATCTGTGGCGGGCGGTGCAGTCGATATTGAACTCTGTACCGAGGCGATGGGGGGCGAGATCCACCGTCTCTGTCTCTTCACTAAAGATAGAGAAGATTTGTGGGTCGATTTTAAGCTCTTTGGGATGTTGGGCTTGACCTTCATCTTTGTAATTGGACAAGCGTTCTATCTGGCACGGCACCTTCCAGATAGCGATGAAGAGGAGAGAGAGCGTGCGTCACAACCTCTTCCCCAAAAGGAGTAAACGGTGCTCTATCTGATTCTCGGACACGATCGGCCCGACAGCTTGGCGCAGAGGATGGCGGTACGACCAGAGCATCTGCAACGGTTACAGCAACTGCAAGAGGAGGGCCGGTTGATTATCGCCGGGCCAACACCCGCGGTCGATAGCATCGATCCGGGCGATGCAGGCTTTAGCGGCAGTGTGGTGATCGCCGAGTTTGCGTCACTGCAACAGGCGCAACAGTGGGCCGATGAAGATCCCTATACCACTTCAGGGGTATTCCACCAGGTGGTGGTAAAACCATTTAAGAGGGTCCTGCCATGAATTCGAGTGAACGGATTGAGGCGATACGCCAGCGACTTGAGCAACATCTCGCCCCTTCGCGACTAGAGATTATCGATGATAGTCACCTTCACGCCGGTCACGCCAGTGCTGGCGGGGGAGGTCACTACACACTGCACCTCACTTCACCACAGTTTGCAGGCAAAGCGATACTTCAGCGTCACCGGATGGTCTATCAGGCGCTTGCGGATCTGATGCCGAGTGAGGTTCACGCCCTCTCGATTCATGCCGATGTGTGATAGTCCCTTTTATTGATTTAACTTTAACTATAGGAAAGCTGATGAAACTATACCCCTCTTTAGTTGCCGTTACGGCACTGTCAACGCTGCTCTTAACCTCTTCACCCGTGGTAGCAGGAGATGAGGTCAAAGTGCTGGCCTCGGTCAATGGGGTTGAGATCACTCAACCCCAACTGCAACAGTTTATGGCGATTAACTACGCCTCTCAGCCCCAAAAGCCTTCAGAAACAGATGCGCTAGAGGAGGCGATTCGTCACGAGTTACTGCGTCAGGAAGCGGATAAAAAAGGGTTGGCGAAAGAGGCACCGTTCCTGTTGCAGCTCGAAGAGATCCGCAGTCGTCTGATTGTCAGCTATGCCCTCAATCGCTATCTCGAAGAGCACCCGGTGACCGATGAGCAGTTACAGCAGGAGTACGACTCCCGTAAGGAGGAGATGCGGCGGACCGAATATAAAGCGAGCCATATTCTGCTCGAAACCGAAGAGGAGGCGAAAGAGGTTATCGCCAAACTGGATGGTGGCGGAGATTTTGCAGAGCTGGCCAAGGAGTTCTCAACCGGACCCACCGGAAAGAGCGGGGGTGATCTCGGCTGGTTTGCCCCAAAACAGATGGTTCCCCCCTTCTCTGAAGCAGTCGTGGCCCTTGAAGATAAGGCTTACAGCAGAGAGCCGGTGAAGACGCAGTTTGGTTGGCATGTTATCTATCGTGATGGGACGCGGACGACAGAACCACCGGCAATGGCGATGTTGAAAGGGCAGTTGACCAAAGTGATGAAGCAGAAACAGATCACCGATTACCTGCAGCAGCTGGATAGCCAGGCGAAGGTAGAACGCTTTTGAATCTATTCATTCTTGAATAAAACTATAGAGTAGGGCGATCTCCTCTTCCCAGATAGTGTCATCGATGGTCTCTAGGACCATCGGTATCTCTTCAAAGCGGGGATCTCCCATAATATATCTGAAGACCTCCAGCCCCAACTCCCCTCTGCCGATGGAGTGGTGGCGATCTACCCGACTTCCCAGACCCGGTTTGGAGTCGTTGAGATGCATCCCTTTAAGGTAGCTAAAGCCGACCACCTTTTCAAACTCGGCAAAGGTCTCGCTGCAGCACGCTTGATCGCGAAGGTCGTAACCCGCGGTAAAGGTGTGACAGGTATCGAGGCAGACCCCAATGCGACTTTTGTCTGTCACGCCATCAATGATGTGGCGCAGATGTTCAAAACGGTAGCCGAGATTGCTTCCCTGGCCAGAGGTATTTTCGATGACTGCGGTGACCCCTTCACACCGCTCCAGAACCCAGTTGAGGGAGTGGACAATGAGATCCAGAGAGGCCTCCTCTGTAATCTGATTGAGGTGAGAACCGGGGTGAAAGTTGAGTAGGGTTAACCCCAGTTGTTGACAACGCTCCATCTCATCGAGAAAGGCGAGGCGCGACTTCTCCCTCTTCTCCTCCTCGGGATGGCCAAGGTTGATCAGGTAGCTGTCGTGGGGGAGCACCTGCTGTGGGAGATAGCCACACTCGGCCATCCTCTCTTTGAAGGCAGAGACAGAGGCTGCAGTCAGTGGTTTTGCATGCCACTGCCGCTGATTTTTGGTAAAGAGGGCGAAGGCTTTCGCCTGAATCGCTTTGGCGTTGAGGGGGGCATTTTCCACTCCGCCTGCGGCACTGACATGGGCTCCTACTCTTTTCATGATTTCGGCTCAAAAGGGGGAGAATAGCAGAAGTGGTGGGGGATGTCGTGAGGTTTGAGCGCTGAGTCGCGCAGTCTGTTTTTCTATCTGTTTGAAATTTAATTGATCTTTTATTTGGTTTTCGCCTAAAATCAGTCGCTTGGGGCGTGGTCTTCCTACAGATAATATATGAATGAGTGATGGAGCAGGCATCTTGGGTATAACGCAACTGAGCAGAGTGGCGTCAGATGATTAAGCGCATTGACAGTCAGTTACTGCAGCCGGGAATGTATGTCCACGATCTTGATATCCCTTGGGTTGATCACGGTTTTGCCCAGCAACACTTTCTTGTTGTCGATAGCGCCACTATCTCCCGTATCATCTCTCAGGGTATTCATCGTCTCTACATTGATACAAGCAAGGGGCGTGATCTGGCCCCTGAAGCCGCTACCAAGGGGGAACCACAGCAGGAGGTTCATGCCCGTATCGACGCAACGATATCGGAGTTATCCCAAGAGACCCCTCCTCGGCGGCAACGGACGGTACAGGAGGAGATCAGTACCGCGCGCAAGATCTGTAGTGATGCCAATGCGATCGTGAGTCAAATGATGACAATGATTCGGTTGGGGGAGCGGATCGATGCCCACCAGTTAGAGGGGATTGTCAACCGGATCTACCGTTCGGTCAGTCGGAACCCCTATGCCCTGAGTGGGGTTTCGCGTATTAAAATTATTGACCGTTATGCATCGATGCACTGTGTCAGTGTCGCCTCTCTTGCTGCGGCTTTTGCCAACTACTTAGGGGTGGATGAGGGAACGGTGCGGGAGATCACCAAGGGGGCACTGCTGCACGACATCGGTACCGCAATGATTCCGGACGAGATCCTGATGAAGTCCACCCCCCCTTCAGATGATGAGTTCCGACTACTGCGGGGACATGTTCAGCTCAGTATCTCTATTATCAAAAAGACGATGGGGGTTTCTGCCGAGATGGCAACCTTTGTCTCAAGGCACCATGAACGGTGTGACGGCAGTGGTTATCCAGAAGGGCTAACAGGCGATCAGATCGGCAAGGTGGGGCAGATGGCGGCCATTATCGATGTCTATGATGCACTCACTTCGCCGAGGGGGTATCGCCAGGCGTGGCCCCCCACCCGAGCACTCAAAAAACAGCTGGAGTGGTCACCCGATCACTTTAATCAGGAGTTAATGCGCCTCTTTATCCGCATGCAGGGGATCTTCCCCATCGGTACGGTGGTGGAGATGAGTTCTGGATTGGTCGGGGTGGTGGTAGATCAGGGGAAGAAGTTGAATGCCCCGGTCGTGAAGATCTTTTACAATGCGCTGGAGAGCCATTTTGAACCGGTTCGGGAGCTGGATATGAGTAGCAGTGATGAAGATCAGATCCGTTATGCCATTTCACCTGAGCGTTATCGTATTGATCCCAAAGTGGTGGTCTCCCTTTATGAATAGGCGCGCGACAGTTTCGTTCTCGGTTTTAGGCGGGTGGCGTGACGATCAGCCGTAGGTCAAAGGGGGCGAAGGGGTGGTACTGTCGGATGCGTGGGGTGGTGTTGGGTCCGTTTTCACCGCAGCAGCTGATTCACTATACGATTTTGGGTAGGGTGAGTGCCGATGACGAGATTAGTCAGGACAGGCAGCGTTGGCAGTGTTGCTCTCGAGTCTCCTGGCTGCAACCAGAGTATTACCTCGATGAAAAATCACCATTTTCTGAGGATGATCACCATTTTTTTCAGCAAAGTACTCGCTGGGTGGAGGTGTATGGATCTCAGGGCGATGGCTGGGAGGGGGAGGCGGAGATCGCCCTCGACTCCGGTCGGCAGCAGCGAATTCGAAAACAGCAGTGGGCGGGGCTACTGGTGGTGGCCACGATTATGGGCGGAATTATCCTCTTCACCCGTTTTCTGCCGGAGATGAAGCCTGAGGTCAGACCGCAGTGCAGCGCAGCAGCCTCTCCCGGGGTCAACTGGCGCAACTGCCGTCTGGGGATAGTCAATCTTTTTGGCGAGGATCTCACCGCTGCCAATCTTCATAGCACCGTGATTGCCGGCAGCAATCTGCGTCAGGCGAAGCTGGATGGTGCGGATCTCTCGTACAGTGATCTTCGTGGCAGTGATCTTCAGGGGGTGAGTCTGGTGAGAGGTAATCTCCGTGGGGCCAATCTGCAACAGGTTCTCTTTGCCGATGCCGATCTTCGTGGGAGTGATTTTAGCTTTGCCGATCTCCGTGGAGCCGATCTGGGAACAGCCAAACTTGAGGGGACGATAATGTCGCGGGCGTTGCTAAGTGCAGCAATCTGGCCGGGAGGCGTGGTCTGTCGGGAGGGTTCAGAGGGGGTGTGTCTTGAGTAGTGTCTCAGAGTACTGTCTGATGCGGGGTCATCCTGAGGTGATGGATAGCGATGCGGTGACTGTGCTCGAGGAGCCGCAGGTGTATCGAGGTTTCTTCTCGCTCAAAAAGTTTCTTCTCCACCACCGCCATTTTGACGGAAGCCGGTCGAAACCGTTGACCCGGGAGCTGCTGGAACGGGGAGCTGCTACCGCCATCCTGCTCTATGATCCACAGCGTGACGCCGTGGTGCTGATTGAGCAGTTTCGGGTCGGCGCCCTAAGGGCAGCGGGAGGGGCGTGGTTGATTGAGGTGGTTGCCGGAGTGCTGGGTGATGAGCACGATAGCGAGGCCGTGGCTCGACGCGAGAGCCTGGAGGAGGCGGGGTGCCGTGTCGGCAGAATAGAGAAGATCTGTGACTATCTGGTCAGCCCGGGGGGGACTTCAGAGCAGATCACCCTCTATTGCGGTGAGGTTCGCAGCGATGATATCGGGGGGCTTTTTGGTCTGGATGAGGAGGGGGAGGATATTCACGCCTTTGTTCTCCCTTTTGCCACTGCATGGGCGTGGTTGGAGCAGGGTGAGATCAACTCTGCCAGTCCGATTATCGCCCTGCAGTGGTTGAAACTGCATCGACCCCGCCTACAACAGCAGTGGTTATATACCCAAGAACCCTGAAAACGCCGGTTCCAGAAAGCCGATAAGCGCGACGCTCGAGCGTTATGAACCCTTTGAATAGCCACGCTTCTCGACTCCCTGAAATTCAGTGTTTCCAAGTATCTTGGGTATAGGGCTGATAGCCCTCTTGCGACTATTCGTGATGAACCGAGTGGTGCGGGGGTTCGAGAAACTCCTGCCCCACAAGAGCGGCGGCGAGAAACTCTCGATTCAGGCGAGCGATGAGGGAGATCGGGATCTCTTTTGGGCACGCCTCGGCACAGAGGTAGTGGTTACTGCAGTTGCCAAACCCTTCGTGATCCATCGTCTCTGCCATTCGAATCACCCGGTGGAGCCGTTCCGGCTGCCCTTGGGGTAAGAGGGCGAGTTGCGTCACCTTTGCCGCAACAAAGAGCATCGCCGAGGCGTTGGGGCAGGCGGCAACGCACGCTCCGCAGCCGATACAGGAGGCGGCCTCAAAGGCGAGTTCAGCCTGATGTTTAGGTATGAGGGTGGCGTTGGCATCCCCCGCTTCACCGGTATGAACCGAGATATAGCCTCCGGCCTGAATGATCCGCTCCAGTGGCGAGCGATCGACCACCAGATCGCGAATGACCGGGAAGGAGTCGGCGCGATAGGGTTCCACAGTGATCGTCTCGCCATCGCTGAAGTGGCGCATATAGAGCTGGCAGGTGGTGGTCTCTTTTTCAGGACCATGGGGCTGGCCGTTTATCACGAGCGAGCAGGCACCGCAGATCCCTTCACGACAGTCCATGTCAAAGGCGATGGTCTCTTCCCCTCTGCTTGACAGGGTCTCGTTAATGGTGTCAATGACTTCCAAAAATGAGAGATCGGAAGAGATGTCGCTCACCGGATACGCTACCAGTTGCCCCTTGTCCGCGGCGGTGCGTTGGCGCCAGATCCTGAAGGTAAAGTTCATTTATAGCTCCTGACGCTCGGGGTAACTGTCTCAAACAGTAGTGGCTCCTGATGGCGCAGCGGCGGAATCTCATCACCACAGAACTCCCATGCAGCAACATGGGCGAAGTCGCGATCATTGCGCGCCGCCTCGCCTTCATTTTGATACTCTTCCCGAAAATGGCCACCGCACGACTCCTCCCGGGTCAGGGCGTCACGGCACATCAGGGTGGCAAATTCGAGAAAGTCGGCGACCCTTCCCCCCCGCTCCAGTGACTGACTGAGGTTATTGCTATCACCGCAGACGCAGGCACTGCTCCAGAACTTCTCCTTCAGTGCCTCTATCTCTGTCAGCGCCTGTTGCAGCCCACTGGCGGTACGGGACATTCCGCAGTAGTTCCACATAATCTCTCCCAGTTCCCGATGGAGGGAGGCAACGCTGGTGCGCCCCTTAATCGCCTGAAGTCGGGCAATCTTCTCTATCGCCTCTGCTTCGCTTGCCCTGAACGCCTCACTGTTATTGGCTACGGGGCCACTCTTCTGCTGCGCAAGATAGTGACCAAGGGTCTGTGGCAAGATGAAGTATCCGTCTGCAAGCCCCTGCATCAGGGCGCTGGCGCCAAGACGGTTGGCACCGTGATCGGAAAAGTTCGCCTCCCCAATTACAAACAGCCCTGGCAGGTTACTCATTAGGTGGTAATCGACCCAGAGTCCACCCATGGTGTAGTGGGGAGCGGGATAGATGCGCATCGGCACCTTGTAGGGATCTTCGGCGGTGATCTGGTGGTAGATCTGAAACAGATTACCGTAGTGGCTGGCGATGGCGTCACTACCCAACTCATGAATGGCATCGTCGAAGTCGAGGTAGACGCTCCGTTTCATCGCACCGACACCACGCCCCTCATCACACACCTCTTTTGCGGCACGGGAGGCGATATCCCGGGGGGAGAGGTTACCGTAGGCGGGGTATTTTCGCTCCAGATAGTAGTCCCGCTCTGACTCCGGGATCTCCTGTGGTGGTCGTTCGTCCCCAACCCGAAGCGGTACCCAGATACGGCCGTGGTTGCGCAGCGACTCCGACATCAGGGTTAGCTTGGACTGTTGTGGGTGGTTGAGTGGGGTGCAGGTGGGGTGGATCTGGGTAAAGCAGGGATTGGCAAAGAAGGCCCCCTTGCGCCAGGCGCGATAGGTGGCGGTGACATTACAGCCGGCAGCATTGGTGGTGAGGTTGAATACATTGCTGTAGCCACCGCTGGCGAGGACCACGGCATGGGCGGCATGGCGCTCGATCTCGCCGGTGACCAGATTACGGGTGATAATCCCCTTGGCTACCCCCTGTTCAACCACCAGCTCCAGCATCTCGTAGCGGCTGTGCATTCGCACCTTTCCGTGATGAATCTGCCGACTGAGGGCACCGTATGCCCCCAGCAGCAGCTGCTGTCCGGTCTGGCCTCTGGCGTAAAAGGTGCGTGAGACAAGGGCACCACCAAACGAGCGGTTATCGAGATAACCGCCATATTCGCGGGCAAAGGGGACCCCCTGGGCGACACACTGATCGATAATGTTGCCACTCACCTGGGCGAGGCGATAGACATTGGCCTCTCGTGATCGGAAGTCCCCCCCTTTGATGGTGTCGTAGAAGAGGCGGTGGATGCTGTCGCCATCGTTACGGTAGTTCTTCGCCGCGTTTATCCCCCCCTGGGCGGCGATAGAGTGGGCACGGCGCGGACTGTCCTGAAAGCAGAAGCAGTCCACCTTGTAGCCAAGCTCTCCCAGCGTCGCCGCAGCGGAAGCCCCGGCAAGACCAGAGCCGACGATAATCACTCGAAACTTTGGTTTGCGGTTGGGGCCGATTAACTGAAGCTGGTCAAGGCAGCGATCCCATTTTTCGGCAAGGGGACCGGTAGGAGTACGCGAGTTAAGGGCCATATGGGGGGAGAACAATGGTGGGGGTGAGCAGACCACTCAGGGCAGCGAGCGGGATTAGGGCAAAGCCGATCACCATAATGGCGGTTAGGGCCGGTGCCAGAAAGTCGAGAAAGGGGGCGTAGTTGTCGTGGTAGAAACCGAGGCTCTGAAACACCCCGCGCAGAATATGGTTGAGATGAAACCCGAGGACGATTAACCCGAGAAGATAGAGCAGGGGGTAGAGTGGGGTACTGAAGGTGTGGATCACCCGGCCATAGATGTCTGGGTTTCCTTTGGGATCAAGGTAGGGTAATAGCTCACTGATACCGTTGCCCAAGGTGAGGTGGTTGATATGAAAGATGATAAATAGCAGCACCCCGAGACCGGAGAAGACAATATGTTTGCTGAAAAAGAGTGAGTGGTGAAAACCGCTTTTTTGATAGCGGGTGCGCCGGGCGTGTTGATTGCTGCGGGTCAGTTTCACTGCGGTGTAGATGTGGAGCAGGAGGATGAAGATAAGCCCCAGGCGCACCGGCCATAGCATCGGGTTGACCTGAAGCCAGTGGGCGTAACTGTTGAGCGCATTCTGGCTCATAAATATGGTGAGATTACCGATGAGGTGGCCGATGACAAAAAGGAGCAGCAGAGTTCCGGTTACCGCCATTAGTAGTTTCTTGCCGATAGAGGTGTTCAGCAGGCGAATGAGGCGAAACATGTGGGGCGAAGGCTCTCCTGATAGAATTCGGGTTAGATACTATGGTAGAGCATCACCGTGTGGTAGACGATCATCGCTACGGAGAAGAGGATAATCACTATCTTGAAGAGTGTATCCAGTCTCATGGTGTAAAGGTTATTCTGCTGACCCGGTCCTATCCTGTAACAGGTACTCCAGCAGCGCCTTCTGGGCATGGAGCCGGTTCTCTGCCTGATCCCAGACCACACTCTGGCTACCATCGATCACGCCACTACTTACCTCTTCGCCGCGATGGGCAGGAAGACAGTGGAGAAAGAGGGCATCTTCCGCCGCCTCTGCCATGAGCGCCTCATCAACCATAAATCCGGCAAAGTCTCGCTCGCGCTGCTTCTGCTCCTCCTCTTGCCCCATGCTCGCCCAGACATCGGTGGTGACGAGATCGGCAGCGGATGCCGCTTGATGAGGATCGTGGCAGAGAGTGACCGCACCGTTGCCGTTTTTGACCACCTCTGGTTGTGGCTCATACCCTTTCGGGGTTGCGATAGTGAGATGAAAGCCAAAGCGGACAGCGGCATTGATGTAGGAGTGACACATATTGTTGCCATCGCCTATCCAGGCAACCTTTTTCCCTTCTATTGGCCCGCGGTGTTCATGGTAGGTCTGAACATCGGCCAGTAGCTGACACGGGTGAAAGGCGTCGGTGAGGGCGTTAATGACCGGTACCTGAGAGTGGGCAGCAAAGGTCTCCAGCGCCTGTTGTGAGAAGGTGCGGATAAGGATGATATCGACCATCCGCGATAACACCTTTGCCGAATCTTCGAGCGGCTCCCCCCGTCCAAGCTGAGTGTCGCGTCCGGAGAGGAAGATGGCGTGCCCCCCCATCTGGGTCATTCCCACCTCAAACGATACCCGGGTACGGGTGGATGATTTATCAAAGATCATCCCCAGTGTCTTCTGCCCAAGCGTCTGCGAGGCTTTACCTTGTTTAAGCTCCGCCTTCAGTTCAATGGCACGCAGGATGAGCTGGTTCAGGGTATCTGAAGAGAGATCCAGTAGTGAGAGAAAGTGTTGTGGTTGCATAGCAGGTTGACCGATGGGGGTAGGGGGGTAGGGTAGAGGGGCGACGCCACTGAAGATCCTATCCTTTAGAGGAAGGTCTAGGGGGCGGGAAGCTCCTCAATCAGATCGCAGACCGTAGTGACAATTCTCTCCGCTTCGGCGTCACTGATAATGAGCGGCGGCAGAAGACGGATAACGGAGTCAGCGGTGACATTAATCAGTAGTTTGCGCTGAAGAGCCTCTGCGACAAGGTGGCTACAGCTCTGATTGAGTTCTATCCCGAGAATTAGCCCTTTGCCGCGAATATCCTTCACCAGGGGGTTGCCAGACAGCCGTTCTCTAAAGGTGGCGAGCATCTGCTCGCCAAGGGTAGTGACCCGCTCCATAAAACCATCACCACTCATGGTAGAGACCACCGCAGCAGCAGCGGCGGTCGCCAAGGGGTTACCCCCGAAAGTGCTGCCGTGGTGCCCCGGTTGAAACAGATTGGCGGCATCTCCCCGGGCGAGGCAGGCGCCGATGGGAACACCGTTACCCAGCCCTTTGGCAAGGGTCATCACATCCGGGACGATGGCGCTGTGCTGATAGGCGAACGGTTTTCCGGTCCGGCCCATACCGGTCTGAATCTCATCCAGCATCAGGAGCCACCCCTGCTGATCACACACCTCGCGCAGTATCGGAAGATACTCTTCATTCGGGATTTGGACGCCACCTTCACCCTGTATCGGCTCTACGAGAACGGCGGCGATGTTGCTGTTATTTTCGGCCAATGTGCGGATGGCTGCAGTGTCGTTGTAGGGTACCCGGATAAAACCACAGACCAGAGGCTCAAATCCGGCGTGAACCTTGCGGTTGCCGGTGGCGCTGAGGGTCGCCAGTGTTCTGCCGTGAAAACTCTTCTCCATGACGACGATCGCTGGCTGTTCAATCCCCTTTTGGTGGCCGTAGAGGCGGGCGAGTTTTAGCGCTGCCTCATTGGCCTCTGCACCGGAGTTTGAAAAAAAGACCCGCTCCATACCGGCAAAACGGACCAGATCCTCACCCAACTGCTGCTGATTGGCGATCTGATAGAGGTTGGAGGTGTGGATGAGATTTCGCGCCTGATGACAGATCGCCCCCGTCACCTCGGGATGGCTGTGGCCAAGGTTGGTGACCGCAATACCGGAGAGGGCATCAAGGTAACACTCATCCCCATCATCCCAGAGGCTGGCACCATCGCCGCGGACAAAAGTGACAGGAAGGGGGAGATAGGTCGACATTAGTGAGTTGGACATGGCAGCTCTGTAAGCAGAAGGGGTTGACAGGGTGAGAGGATAGTCATCTCTATAAGTTCGTTTAGAAAAAACGAGCCATTCTACAGAGGAGAGCCAATGGACGCAAACTGAAAAATATCATCCTGTTGCAGGAAAATGCGATTCAATTAGTGATCGCGGGGGGCTTCTACGGCAGTGGGTGAATAAAATCGGTGGCCAAGGGTTAAAGTTCAATATAATAGAGAGCGAAGAGTTGAGGATTATTGCGATATGTTCGGAATTTATGGTGTAGATGGCAGGCGGTTTTTTGATACCCTCGAAGAGTTGCGCAAAGTACGCGAGACAGCAACTTCAGAAGCGATCAAACCGGCCACGGCCGGCAAGGCGAGCGGCTCATCTGTCGATTCTGGCCGCAGCGATGCCTATCGTGAGGTGCTTAAGATTAAGGATCGGGAGCCGGTCTACCACGCCTTTCAGCTAATGAGCCATCCGGTACACACTCTCCGCCCCCATACCGATATCATCACTGCCCATCGTCTGTTTCAGGAGCGAAAGGTGAGGCAGATGCCGGTAATCAACACCCAGGAGCGTCTGGTGGGGATGATCTCTGCCGTAGATCTCCTCCGCCTGATGATTATGGATCAGGAGCGTGTGAGCTATGTTCCGGGGAAACGGGTGGCGGATCTGATGGAACGGGAGGTGATCACAGCCGATCCGGTTTCGGATATCCGCCGCATCGCCCGAGTGATGTACGACTACCGTCTACACGGGATCCCTATCGTCAATGATTCGGAGCTACTGGTGGGAATTGTGACCCGGGGAGATGTTCTGCGCGCCCTGTTTAACAACCCCCCCCTCAACCTCTGGTCCTGAGACGGTATGACCGCTACTGGCTTTCGAAGGTGCAGCGCAGTGGATGCTGGTTGGCATGGGAGTACTCATTGACCTGAGTTACTTTGGTTTCAGCGACATCGCGGCTATAGATTCCGCATACCCCCTGCCCCTCGGTATGGACAGCAAGCATAATTTGGGTCGCTTTATGGCGCTGATGATTGAAAAAACGCTCCAGAACCTCAACCACAAACTCCATTGGAGTGTAGTCATCGTTCAGTAAGAGCACCCGATAGAGCGGGGGGCGCTTGAGTTTCGGTTTACTCTCTTCAACCGCAAGGTCGTCATCGTGTTTTGAGTCGTGATCGTTGTCGTTGCTCATGGTGAACAGCCCGTCAAAGATAGTGGAAAAAGAGGAGGAGTCGGGTACTATCCTCCGCCTGAAAATTAAGATACGGACAATTATACTCAACCCGGGTTGATGATGACTACACTGGCATTGAATAAACCTTATGGGGTACTGACCCAGTTTACCGACAGAGAGGAGCCACCGCGCCTCCACCTGGGGGATTACATCCCTATACCCGGAGTGTATGCTGCGGGTCGTCTTGATCGTGACAGTGAGGGGCTGCTCCTCCTTACCGATAATGGTGCGCTGCAGTCGCGGATCTCCTCCCCTCGTCATAAATGGCGAAAGATCTATCAGGTGCAGGTAGAAGGGGAGGTGACAACGGCCGCCCTCGAACAGTTGCGCCTTGGGGTGAAGCTTAAAGATGGGGTGACTCTGCCTGCCACTGCGGAACAGATAACCGAGCCGGCAGATCTCTGGCTACGGAGACCCCCGGTGAGATATCGTGCCGCAATTCCCACCAGCTGGATTCAATTAACACTACATGAGGGCCGAAATCGACAGGTGCGAAGAATGACCGCAGCGGTGGGCTTTCCCACTTTGCGCCTGATACGAATCGCAATCGGCCCGGTCGCTCTGGACGGCCTGAAACCGGGGCAGTGGCGAGAGCTGAATGAGAGGCCGCTGTGGTATCTGCCATGATAACGGAGGAGAGGGGAGTGACACAGAGAGAAAAGGTGGTGATCGGCCTCTCAGGAGGGGTGGATTCATCGGTGGCAACGCTGCTGCTGCAACAGCAGGGCTATCATCTTCAGGCCCTGTTTATGAAGAACTGGGAAGAGGATGATCACGAAGGCTACTGCGCTGCGGCAGAGGATCTTGGCGACGCCACCGCTGTCGCCGATAGGCTCGGGGTAGAGCTAACAACGATGAACTTCGCCACAGAGTACTGGGATCGTGTCTTTACCAACTTTCTAAGCGAATACGCCGCGGGTCGTACCCCCAACCCCGATATCCTCTGTAATCGCGAGATCAAGTTTCGCGCATTTCTTGATCACGCCCTGGATCAAGGGGCAGACTATATCGCAACCGGGCACTATGCCCGAATTCGTCAACACCGAGGGGAGATGCAGCTCCTGCGAGGTATAGATCCCAATAAAGATCAGAGCTATTTTCTCTATACCCTTAACCAGCATCAGCTCTCTCATGCCCTCTTTCCGTTGGGATCGCTGGATAAACGGGAGGTTCGCCGCCTCGCCGCAGCGGCTGGACTCACCACCCACAATAAAAAAGATAGTACCGGTATCTGTTTTATCGGAGAGCGCCGCTTCCGGGACTTTCTCGAGCGCTATCTACCGGCGAAACCGGGTAAAATGGTGACCCCGGAAGGGAGAGAGATCGGAACCCACTCCGGTTTGATGTATTACACCCTTGGCCAGAGACAGGGGCTGGGGATCGGTGGTGTCAAGGGGTATCCGGAAGAGCCGTGGTTCGTCTTGGCCAAGGATCTGCCGCAGAACAAGCTGGTAGTGGGGCAGGGGCATCACCATCCACTGCTCCTCTCCTCAGAGCTGTTCGCAGACACACTCCACTGGATCAGCGGCACCCCCCCCGACAGCGAAGAGGAGGGGCTTACTGCCCAGATCCGTTATCGTCAGACGGCACAACCCTGCCGTCTCCAGTGGCAGGGGGATGACCAGATGCGGCTGGAATTCAGCCAGCCGCAGTGGGCGATCACTCCAGGGCAGTCGGTGGTGATCTATCGTAATCAACAGTGTTTGGGAGGAGGAGTGATCCATTGATGGCAGCGATACCCCACACCTCGCGTGAGCGGACCTACGCTCTGGCCGCTATCTATCAGGTGACGATGCTGGTAGATGAGCTTGCGCACCAAGGCCAGGCAAATGCGGAAGAGATTGAGGCGGTACTTAGCGGACTTTTTGTGATGAATCCAGAGGAGACTTTTGCCGTCTATGGTGAACCACAGCTACTGCTAAAAGGGCTAAAAATGTTGCGTGGTGACTTCAGCAAGCAGGATTCGGAAACTCTATATAATGCGACCCGTTACGCCCTGATGTTGATCGGACTGGAGAAGCAACTCACCCGTAATCGCGGGATGTTAGCCACCCTCGCCACTGAACTGGAGGGGGTGAAGCGGCAGATTGACCACTTCTCTCTTCTTCATGAGACTGTATTATCACGGCTAGATCAGATCTATCAGCAGACGCTGAGCACAATCCACCCTCGTATTATTGTCAAAGGAAGTAATCACCACCTCGCCCGACCGGAGAATGCGGCCCGAATTAGGGCGCTTCTGTTGGCAGGGGTACGGGCAGTGGTATTGTGGCGGCAGTGTCGGGGAAATCGTTTCCAGCTAATCTTTGGCAGAGGAAAATTGGTGGCAGAAGCGGCAAAAATGGTGGCGGAAACAGAGGTATAATAACCCATGACAAAAAAGAGCAAAACGGTAAAAGGGGCGGGATCCAGCACCATTATCACCAACCGCAAAGCGCGCTTTGACTTCTTCATTGAAGAGAAGATGGAGGCGGGTGTAGTCCTGGAAGGGTGGGAAGTGAAGAGCCTGCGAGCAGGTAAGGTGCAGCTGGTGGACAGCTATGTCATTCTCAAAAATCGTGAAGCCTATATGCTTGGCACCCAGATTACGCCACTGCCTACCGCCTCCACCCATATCACCCCCGATCCCTCCCGAACCCGCAAACTGCTTCTGCACCGCAACCAATTATCCAATCTGATCGGCGCAGTAGAACGCAAAGGTTATACCCTGGTCGCCCTCTCTCTCTACTGGAAAAAAGGGAAGGTCAAGGCGGAAATTGGGGTCGGCAAGGGGAAGCAGAGTCACGACAAGCGTCAGGTAGAAAAAGATCGTGACTGGCAGCGCGAGAAAAGGCGAATTCTTAAAGATCACTAAAGCAAGAGACTTTTAGCGATAACCCGACTATAATTCAGCAGTTACTACAGGGGACGACCTGGCTTCGACGTGGGTAGGAAACTTGAGGTGCATGCCGAGGGGCAAAATACCTCGTAAAAATTAGTTGCAAAACTTATAGTTGCCAACGACGACAACTACGCACTAGCCGCTTAGGCGGTTAGCCTCTGACTGGAGCCGTGCCTGTGCGTCCAGCGTCCCTCGGGACACTTCAGGGGTCATATCTCACGGGATCGTGAAAAGGCATGTCCGGGGCCAATTCACTAAAACCTAACGGAATCGCCACTTTCGTACCATGGCCATTGGGGACAGAGCGGTTAAACCAAATAATGGTTCTAAGCATGTAGATCCAAAAGCGGAGTGCTTGCGGACGCGGGTTCGATTCCCGCCGTCTCCACCAATAATGAAACCCCAACCGTTCTCGGTTGGGGTTTTTTCTTGCCCGATAGCGCCGGTTCCCGCGTGTTCTTGGGCGTTCCTGCGGAAGCCTGCGGACTGCACCGGTCAGCCTTCCAGCCCGCTCCGGGCCACATTCCACTCTCTCCCGGCCATTCCTCGCTCCCCGGAACTGGCCGGAAGTCCGCAAAGGTCATAATAGGTCAGCGCCATACAGATCAAAGAATTACGCGTGGACGAATCAAGCGGTTGGATGTAACCATTCACTCCCCTGGCCTGTTTTAGCCCTCACCCCGGCCCTCTCCCAATGGGAGAGGGGGATTTAATGAAGG
>JADFYS010000049.1 GCA_015232955.1 Gammaproteobacteria bacterium | reverse complement strand
ACTTTAGCGAATATTGCCGCAAGTACACCGATATGCCGATTCAGGTCACCCTTCGCAAGGATGGTGATCGCTATGTCACCGATCGTTGCCTGCGCGCCTCGGACTTTTCTGACAACCTCGGACAGGACAACAACCCTGAATGGAAGACCATTGTTTATGACAGCAAGAGCGGCTCTTTCGTCGTACCCAACGGCTCGGTTGGTTTCCGCTGGGGCGAAGAGGGGCGCTGGAATCTGCTGCCCATAAATTCGCTCAATCAAGAGGAGATCGAGTCTGAGCTCAGTTCGGTAGGCAAGCAGGATGAAGTCGTTACCGTCGCCTTCCCTCACTTCACCCCCGGCGAGGATGATCTGTTGATGCGCAACATTCCGGTGCGTAAGGTAGAGACAATACAGGGCGAGATGCTGGTGGTCAGTGTCTTCGATCTGCTGATCGCCCAGTACGGCATCGACCGTGGACTGGGCGATAACATCGCCACCAGCTACGACGATGAGACTGTCGCCTACACCCCGGCCTGGGCCGAGAAGGTGACCGGTGTGAAGCGCGCCGACCTCATCCGCACCGGTCGTGAATTTGCCGACAACGCCGCCAAGACCCGAGGCAAGTCAATGGTCATTCTGGGTGCAGCGATCAACCACTGGTACCACAACGACATGAACTATCGCGGCATCATGAACCTGCTGCATATGTGTGGCTGTATCGGTCAGAGTGGTGGTGGCTGGGCCCACTATGTAGGTCAGGAGAAGCTGCGTCCACAGGCAGGCTGGGCGCCTATCGCCTTCGCCCTGGACTGGAATCGTCCGCCACGACACATGAACTCCACCACCTACTGGTACTTCCACACCGACCAGTGGCGCTATGAGCGCATTAGCGCCGACTCGCTCATGGCCTCGACCGCCAAGGGCAAGTACAAGGGCTATACCCTGGGTGACTACAATGTGGTTGCACAGCGCCTGGGCTGGCTGCCTTCGGCTCCGCACTTCAACAAGAATCCGCTGGATATTGTTGCAGAGGCCGAGACGGCAGGTGCCACCGATGAGGCCGGCATCGCCAAGCACATGATCGACCAGCTAAAGAGCGGAGAACTCGCCTTCTCCAGTGAGGATATTGATGCCGAGGAGAACCATCCGCGTAACCTTTTTGTCTGGCGCGCTAACCTGATAGGCTGCTCGGCGAAGGGTCATGAATACTTCCTCAAACATCTGCTCGGAGCTCAGAATGGTGTGCTCGCAGAGGGAGTCGAGGGGGCCGAGTCGCAGGAGACGAAGTGGCATGAAAAGGCCCCCACCGCCAAGCTCGATCTGATGGTGGATATCAACTTCCGTTTGAACTCCACCGGTGCCTACTCTGACATCGTACTGCCGACCGCTACTTGGTATGAGAAGAACGACCTCAACACCACCGATATGCACCCCTTCATCCACCCGCTCTCCGAGGCTGTCAATCCGGCATGGGAGGCGAAATCGGATTGGAATATCTTCAAAGAGCTGGCAGAGGTCTTCTCCGACTTGGCTGAGAAGCACCTCGGTACCCGCAAGGATGTGATAGCGCTACCGATGCAGCACGACAGCGCTATGGCCCTCGCCCAGCCCTTCGGCCAGGTCAAGGACTGGAAGAGGGGCGATTGTGAGCCGATACCGGGCAAGACCCTGCCGCTACTCAAGGTGGTGGAACGCAACTACACCGACACCTATAAAAAATTCATAGCCCTCGGTCCGTTGATGGAGAAGCTCGGCAATACGATCAAGGGTGTCGAGTGGGATACCAAGGATGAGTACGAACACCTCAAACACCACAACGGCACCATCAAGCTTGAGGGGGTCAGCCAGGGGATGCCATCACTGGAGGATGTGGTGCACGCCTGTGATGCGGTGATGCGCATGGCGCCGGAGACCTGCGGCGAAGTAGCACACAAGTCGTGGAAGGCGCAGGGCAAGAAGACCGGTATCGACCACAACCACCTGTGTGATTCGCGCCGCGACGAGGTGATCACCTTCAAAGATATCCAGGTCCAGCCGCGCAAGATAATCACAGCGCCCACCTGGTCAGGTATCGAGTCCCACAAGGTGAGCTACAACGCCGGATATACCAACATCCATGAGCACATCCCGTTCCGCACTCTGACTGGGCGCGCCCATTTCTATATGGACCATGAATGGATGCTCGACTTTGGCGAAGGCTTTGCCGTCTACCGTCCCGGTCTGGACATGAACAACACCACCATGCCGAAGGCTCTACTGGGTAAACCGCACCTGAAACTGAACTGGATCACGCCGCACTCCAAGTGGGGGATACACTCCACCTACCAAGATACCTCGCGTATGCTCACCTTGTTCCGCGGCGGCCCCTATATATGGCTCTCCGAGATAGATGCCAAGACGGTCGGTCTGGAAGACAACGACTGGATCGAGGCACTCAACGATAACGGTGCCACCATGGCGCGCGTAGTGGTGAGTCAGCGGGTGCCGGTGGGGATGGCGATGATGTACCACGCTCAAGAGAAAAATGTGAATGTGCCCGGCTCCAATACCACCGGCAAACGCGGCGGCATCCTCAACTCGGTAACTCGTGTAGTGGTCAAGCCGACGCACATGATCGGCGGCTACGCCCAGTTCTCCTACGCCTTCAACTATATGGGACCGGTAGGTTCGAACCGTGACGAGTTTGTCATTATCCACAAGATTGCCGACAAGGATATCGACTGGCTGGAGCGTCCACTGACGCCGGCGCGCGAGGGACAGCGCAACCCTGACGGCATTAACAACTAATTACTGAACAGTGACTTGAGGAGATTACGATGAAAATCCGCGCACAAATAGCCATGGTGCTCAACCTAGACAAATGCATCGGTTGTCACACCTGTTCGGTAACCTGCAAGAATGTCTGGACCAACCGCAAGGGTGTCGAATACGCATGGTTTAACAATGTCGAGTCGAAACCCGGCATCGGCTATCCCAAACAGTGGGAGAACCAAGAGATGTGGAAAGGCGGCTGGGAGAAGAAGAACGGCCAGCTTGAGCTCAAGGCCGGCGGTCGCATGAAAAAACTGCTGACCATCTTCGCCAACCCCGATATGCCCGAGATGGACGACTACTACGAGCCGTTCGAAATGGACTACCAGCGGCTACAGAATGCACCGCTCTCCGAGGCAGCACCCACTGCCCGTCCCAAATCGATGATCACCGGCGAGACCATGGAGAAGATCCATTGGGGTCCAAACTGGGAGGATGACCTGGCAGGAGAGTTCTCCAAACGCAGTGTTGACAAGAATTTCGACGGCATCCAGAAGCAGATGTACAGTGAGTTTGAAAACACCTTCCACATGTACCTGCCGCGGCTCTGCAACCACTGCCTCAATCCGGCCTGTGCCGCCTCTTGTCCCTCTGGCTCAATCTACAAGCGCGAAGAGGACGGCATCGTACTGGTGGATCAGGATAAGTGCCGCAGCTGGCGGATGTGTGTAAGCGGCTGCCCCTACAAAAAGATCTACTACAACTGGGAGTCGGGAAAGGCCGAGAAATGCATTGGCTGTTATCCTCGCATCGAGTCGGGGATGCCTACCCTCTGCTCCGAATCCTGCGTTGGTCGCATCCGTTATCAGGGGGTTATTCTCTACGATGCCGATAAAATCGAAGAGATGGCCAGTGTCGAGGAGAGGGATCTCTACCAAGCGCAGATCTCTATGTTCCTCGATCCCAATGACCCGAAGGTAATTGAGCAGGCGCGCAGAGACAGTATCCCCGAGGCGTGGATCACCGCAGCGCAGAAGTCACCAGTCTACAAAATGGCGATGGACTGGAAGATCGCCTTCCCCATCCACCCCGAGTACCGCACCCTGCCGATGGCTTGGTATATCCCACCACTGTCGCCAGTACAGGGTCAGATCGACCAGGGCAATCTGCCCACCGAGGCCGACGGGGTGATCCCCAAATCCGAGTCACTGCGCCTGCCGGCCCAGTACCTGGCCAACATGTTTACCGCTGGGGAGACTAAACCGATCCTCTCCGCACTCAACAAAATGCTGGCGATGCGCAGCTACCAGCGCAGCAAGCATGTGGGGGAAGTTGTCAATACCGAGGCATTAGAGAGTGCCAACATCACCGTCGAGCAGGCCGAGGAGATGTACCGCTACCTCGCCCTGGCCCACTACGATGATCGCTTCGTCATCCCCACCGGTCACGAAGAGTACCTGCAAGAGGATATCTATGCCCATCAGGGACAGATCGGCTTTACCCTCGGCAACGACAGCTCTAGCGGTATCAGCAAGACCTCGCTGTTTCCGGAGCGCCGCACCACCAGCACGGTGCCTATCACCTTCGTACCACCGCCCAAGCCGCGGTCCAAAACTTAGGGGGGTGGATGATGATTCTCTATAACATATTGGCCCGCCTACTCGACTACCCGGTACAGGGTCTCAAAGATCATATGGATGAGATCCGCACGGCCATCGCAAACGAGCCTGAGATTAGTGATGAGGAGTCTCAGGCCATTGAACCGTTTCTCAAACATCTGGCGCAGAGCGAACTTATGGAGCTGGAGAAGGCGTATGTGCAGACCTTCGATATGGTTCCTGAACACAGTTTGCACCTGACGCACCATCTGTTCGGTGATGACCGTGGCCGTGGCCCGGCACTGGTCGATCTGGGCGAGCACTACAATGGGATGGGATTAAAGGCAAAAGAGGGCGAACTGCCCGACTATCTGCCCTTAATCCTTGAGTATGTCAGCACACTGGAAGAGATCGAGGTGCAGATCTTCTTAGCAGACGCCGCCAAGGTGCTTACCGTGATTGCCGCAAACCTCGAAAAGTCACACAGCCGCTATGCGCCGCTGCTACGACTGGTTGAAAGGCGTGGCCTGCGGATGAGGATGGCCTCATGAATGCAGGCAACCTACATACTCAATTTACCAATTATCTTGCGACCGCCACTACCGGTGGTCAGAGGAGTCTACCGTGAACAATCTGAATAACTTCATCTTTGGGGTCTACCCCTATATCGCACTCTCCATCTTCTTTATCGGGAGCTGGATGCGTTTTGACCGCGAGCAATACACCTGGAAGGCCGACTCCAGTCAGTTGATGTCAGGCAAGGGGATGGTGCTGGCAAGCAACCTGTTCCACATCGGTATTATCGGCATCTTCTTCGGCCACCTGGTCGGCCTACTGGCACCCTATGCGTTGTGGGAGGCGGTGGAGCTATCGATGCTGGGCAAGCAGTATATCGCCATGTACGGCGGTGGCATTCTTGGCCTTCTCTGCCTGATCGGCGGCTCGTATCTACTGTACCGCCGCCTGTTCAACCCTAGAGTGCGTGCCACCAGTCGTACATCCGATACCTTCATCCTTATCTGGTTGCTGTTAACGCTGCTGCTGGGGCTCTCCACCACTGTAGTCTCCGCCGGTCATGTGGCACACGGCGATGCCGAAGTGATGATGACCCTTGCCTCCTGGGCCAAGAGTATCGTGCTCTTTTCACCACAGCCCGAGCTGGTAGCGGGAACCGAGGCGATCTTCCGCTGGCATCTGGTGTTTGGCATGACCATCTTCGTACTCTTCCCCTTCACCCGTCTGGTACATATCTGGAGCTTCCCTTTTGGTTATGTGATGCGTGCCTACCAGATCGTTCGCACGAAACATCGCCAGCCCGCAGGCAACTAAACCGGGCGATGAGTTCGCGGTGCCACAAGGCGACGGGTAAGCAGCAATGCTAACGAGGTGACAGTAGTGGCAACAGGGCGTATTCCGTATGCGCTTATCAGCGGGCTGGTACTGGTAATAGGGGTCAGTTACGGCGTATCCAGGGGGCTTTACATCCTGTCGGATGGGAAGATCGCCGAGGACCCCTCACAACCTACCCCGGCAACCTATGCCGCGGTGGATCGGCTGATGGAATATGACCCAGTGCGCGGCGCTCGCGCCCAGGCCGGGTTAGAGATCTATCGCCACCGCTGTCGTCTCTGCCACCACCGCAGTGGCCGTGGCGGCGGAAAGTTCACCCCCAGCCTGCAACATCACACCGCTGAGTCGGTGGTAGCAATACTCAATATCTATCGTGATGGTCAGAAGTTCGGCCCGATGACCGACCTGATGGCACCATGGGCGAGGGATCTGAGCCAACAGGAGATCCTCAGTCTAGGCGAATATATCGAGGTGCTGGCCAGCGTTAAGGCATTACGGTGACAGTTTATACCCAAGATACCTGAAAACGCTGGTTTCAGGTATCTTGGGTATAGCCAAAAGTCCCCAACGGGGAGTTCTCTCTCAATGTTCTGGATTCACCCCAAAAACCAGAAGATCGGCAGGGCAAATAGCAGCCAGAGAAGTAGTGCCCACCAAGATGAGACAAAGTGAAGTGGAGGCTCGGGTGTAAGGGCATGAGGAAGAAGCGCCTCTCCAGAGATCATCGGCAGAACCAGACCCTTTCCGCGCAGGGTGTACCAGAGGATAGCCCCGAGATGGAGGAGAATAAGCCCAAGAACAGCGGTGTAACCTGTGCGATGCCAATCGGTGACAGTCAGGGCAAGATCATAATCAAGCAGATAGCGGAGTGGCCCGCTAAAGATAAAATCATCGTCAGCGAAAAGCCCGGAAACAGTCATCAGTAGAAGCAGTACGAGTATCAGCAGCACCGACAGCGCCCCCAGAGGGTTGTGCCCTACCTCCGGTGCTGCTGAATGATCCCCTTTCAGATAACGCCAGAGCCGCTTGGGCGTGGGCACAAAATGGCTAAAGCGGGCAGTTGTGCTCCCGACAAACCCCCAACCGATACGAGTGAGGAGTATGGAGAGTAGAAAGAGGCCATTCCAGTGGTGCCACTGCATCGACTCGCCCCAGAACTCCTGACTGAACCAAGCAGTGGTGACCGAGAGAATGAGTGCAATATGAAAGATACGGGTGGGGAGATCCCACACCCGTAGTCGTTGATATGACAAGTGGCTCGAGGTGGTGTTCACCTTAGCGGTGAGAGAGCGATCTATTTTTCCTTCCGGTACTCTTTATGACACCCCTTGCAAGAGGCACCAAGATCCTTAAAAGCCTGGATCTGACCCTCACGGTCGCCAAACTTCACCTTATCATCCAGCGCCTTCGCTGCTTCATACGCGCTCTTTCCCGCGTCACGAAAACCGTCCATATCTTCCCAGATCTTACTGCTGGCGCGGGTTTTTCCCTCTTCAGAGCCTGGCGCATAGTCTTGACCCAGCTTGGAAAAGGCGTTGAGAATCCCCTGGCTATGATATTCCAACTCATCCGTTGCAGGATGGTTCTGAAACAGAATCGACTTTATGGCGTTGGTGTGTCCGCTGACGATCTTGTAGATCCCCTGACGATGGGTAATTAGCGCTTCATTTTCGTCAGCACTCACTGCAGGGGTGGTCAGCACCAGTGGTGCAAAGAGGGTTGAGAGAAGTAACAGGCGCATCATAATCTCCTTAAAATAGATTGAACTCCATATCTCCCTCATCACAGTGGGGAGCCAAGTCCCATTTTATTCTTAAAACGGATCCAGTCCAACCCGTCAGAATCACTTATTCTATAATCCGCAGGTAACTATTCAGGGGTGAGCGTGATCTGCTATCGCTATTCACCCACGACCGTCATTCCCGCGCAAGCGGGAATCCAGAAGGCACCGTAACTGGGCTCCCGCTTTCGCGGGCGTGACTGTCTTCTGACTGCACATCTGAATAATTACATCCGCAGTTGAGGATGGGTGTGTTTGTGGCAGTGTAACCCCAAGATTCATGGGTATTTGATCACCAAACCCTTTAATTCGATGGCGCTTGGTGACAAAGTACGGGAGATCTGACCCCTACTCAGGGTTGATGATGATACCTGACGACCCGATTTCGACCACCATCCTTCGCCTCATAGAGCGCCTGGTCCGCCGCTTCCAACAACAGTTTGACGCTGTTGAACTCGCTTGAACCGGCAATCCCGCAGCTAAGTGTAATCGGCGCCTTAACCCCCTCAATAGAGGTGGAAACCTCTGCAAAGGCGAGACGGAGATTGTCTAGTACCGGCAGGGCCTGTTCACAGGAGGTATTCGGTAGAACCACCCCGAACTCCTCCCCCCCCAAGCGGCCGATAATGTCACCATTTCTTAACCGGTGACGCATAATTCTGGCCAGGGTTTTTAGAACGATGTCACCAATACCGTGACCATAGGTGTCATTGACCCTTTTAAAGTGATCAACATCAACCATCGCAAAGGTGACCGGTGCTGACGCCCTGGTCGCACGGAAGAGATCCTTTTCCAGAAGCTGCAGGAAAGAGGCGTGGTTATATAACTCGGTCATGGAGTCGCGGGTCATCAGGTCACGCAGATTACGGAACCTTCCGGCGCGAGAGCGGACCGCTGTAACCAACTGCTCCGCCCGAATCGGTTTGGTCAGGTAATCGTCGGCGCCAATCCCCAATACATCGAACTTGGTAACTGCACTGGTCTCTGCCGAGAGAAAGACGATGGGTACAGAGGTGTATTCCGATAGCTGACGAATAATCGCCGCCAGTTCTCTGCCGTTTACCTCAGGCATCATCAGATCAACCAAAATCAGTTCGGGATGAAACTCATCCAGCGTTTCCAGGATCTGCTCCGGATGTAAGAGGGTCTCAACCACCATTCCTTGCATTTCAAGGGAGGCTTGAATAAATTGCAGGATATCGGGGTCATCGTCAATCGCCAGAATCCGCTCAGGCTCTGTTGTCTCATTCTGGGTGAGCTGATCCAGGGTGCTGATGATGTTATCAAGGGTATAGGGTTTGGTCAGATAGACACTACAGCCGGCTCGCTCTGCAGCGAGGCGAGAGTGAAAGTCGTTGTGTGCTGTAAGGATGACAATGGGGCATTCGATATCGGTCCGGGTTCGGATATCCTTAACAACCTCTGCCCCAGCAGAAGCGCCAGAGGAAAAGCCAAGATCCAGAATCATTACTTCCGGCGCAAAATGATCAAGCGTCTTTTCAATGGCATGAGGAGTGTTGATGACCTTAACCTGGTAACCAAAGCCACTCAATCCATGCGCGAGTCTGCTGGATAGATCCTCATCATCATCCACCAGCAGCACCTTTCGGCTTTTTTCGGTAGGGGTGGGCGGGGATTGTTGTGATAGCGTCTCGGCCAGCTCAGGCGGGGACTCCTGCTTACACTCAGCCTCTTTCAATAGATCTGCCAGCAGTCTGGAAATGGTCTCTAGATCCTCACCTTCAGGGCGCAATTGGGAGGCGTTCACCTGCTGACAAAACAGTTCTAAATGATGGGCCGCAGTGCCAACCTGCGCGAGGCCAAAGGTGCCGGCGGAGCCTGCCAGTTTGTGTGCCTCCTGCTGCAGAGCGTTCAGGTGAAGCGCTTTCTCACCCTCTTCTTGCGCCTGGTTGAGCCTTTTAGCACTCTGCTGCATCACAGCCACTTTCGCACCTAGGCGACTGAGATAGGCGAGACGCATCGCCTCCATTTTTTTTGCTAGATCGTTATCCTGCATCGCCACGAGTAGTCACTTCCTTACATTGGTGAATGGTTGAAGTTCAATCAAAAAAACCAGAGGGGGTCCCTCTCTCCCTAATCGTAACCGTTCAGACCCCCCTGCTTTTTTAACCCTCACCCCTACCCTCTCCCGCTGGGAGAGGGAGATCAGGTGATGGGGTCTGAACGGTTACCCCTATTTCACTTTCAGCAACATCACAATATGGGGTGGCTCGACGCCCTAGAGTCCACTGTTTTCAACTGTTTTAAGTATACCTTGGGGCTGCCGTCGTTAACAGCAGCTTTCTCACGCTACTGGGCCAGTTCAACAATACCCCGCAACGCGGCCATTACCGCCTGTGTGCGAACCACGCTCCGATCTCCGCTAAAGTGAAAGGTGCGGCAGAGGACACCCTCCCCCGGCCACTGCCAGCCAAGGCAGACCGTCCCCACCGGTTTGCGCGGTGTGCCGCCCCCCGGACCGGCAATACCGCTAACGGCAACAGCGACTATGCTGGGTTCCCCGGCCACCGCTCCGCGCACCATCGCCGCCACCGTCTCTTCACTCACCGCTCCATACGCCCTCAGAGTCTCTGGGGAGACCGCCAACAGGCTCTCTTTCGCGCTGTTACTGTAGGTGACCAAACCCCGTTCAAACCAGAGTGAGCTACCGGGAAGTGCGGTACACGCTGCGGCAATCAATCCTCCGGTACATGACTCAGCGGTCACCAGCCGGTATCCGTGTTGAGGCAAACGCGCTGCCAATTTGATGGTTAGATCCGTTATCTCAGATTGAATTTCTGCTCCCCTTTACTGATCTATTCGAAAAATTATATTACTGAAAGTTAATATTCTTATAAACAAAGTAACTCTTGTTCTATCGGTTATCTTCTACTACTCTATCTCCATTCTGACCCACTGCTATTAAGTTAGTGACGGCGAAGGGATCTCCGCTACCCGCTTGCCGGGTGTCGATGGCATGGACGCCATCGTCAAGCCCCCATGGATGGGTTTA
>JADFYS010000048.1 GCA_015232955.1 Gammaproteobacteria bacterium | reverse complement strand
ACCCGTCAATCGGGTAGCGGACATCCCTTCGCAATTACTAACTTAATAGCATTGGGGTCAGGGGTTATCACGGGCGCACTCTCAATGAGTTCAACCCCATTTCCATCGGGGTCACGACAGAATAACGCCTGCCGCCCAGATCGGCTGAGGGTATAGGGGATCGCGCGGGCCTCCAGCTGCTGCCGATAGTGATCGAGCGGGGAGACCTGCAGCGCGAGATGACGATCGCGACCACCGTGCTCCGGTCTGCCGCGGCGCGGATCGGGGTTGGGGAGTTCCAACAGATGGATCTGCTGCTCGCCCAGCTGTAGCCACGCCCCGGGAAAACCGAGTGGAGGGCGATCGGGTGCGAGTTCCAGCCCAAGGAGACCACAGTAAAAATCGACCGCTGTGGCGGTTTCAGCAACGATCAGACTCAGGTGATGGAGTCTTGGATAGTGGTGCGGCATAACAGAGCCTCCGGTAGAAACTGTAGTCAAAAAAATGGCAACCTCATATATGTAACGAGGAAATAACTGTATCTAATTGTTTTTATATCATAAATAATTATAGGCATGGTTCTGGCTTTGTGCTGACTGCGATGGCTAACCCCCCCAGCAACAGCTACTGATGATGAGCAGGCAAAACCATGAATCACGATGAGAGATCCACCACCAGCACAAGCACTATTGTAACGGAACAGAGGCCGTCTCCTGGAAAACACCCCTCTAACGAACAGCGGCTGCAGAAGCTTGAAGCGGATGACAACACTATAATCAATCTTCTGACCCGGCTTAAGGAGCGCATCGATCGCCATAAAGTCCGGCTCGACTCTCAGTTCCAGGAGGGGCAGCAGGCGTTCGCGCAAAAGCAGTCACTGCTCCAACAGCAGCTTGATGAGGCGATCCGCAATTTCCACCGTAGTGAGGCAGTGATCAGCGATCTCCAGCAGCAACTTCAAGCGCTAAAACAGGAGCAGCAGCAGAACCGCCACCGCTCGCAACAGCAGCGGAATGAGCTGCAGGAGCAGCAGCAACGGGCACAACAGCAGCTCGAGCAGCAGAACAACACCCTCCGTCAGCTAGAGGAGGAGACCAAGACGACGGCAGAGCGTCTTCACCACCATCAACGCGACACGGATCGGCTTGAGAGCGCATTCGAACAGGATCTTCGCCAGTTACGGGAGAGCGGAACCACCGTCCACTGGATCCAGGGGACTCTCTTTGCGCTGGCCATCACCGGTGCGGCCATTCTCCTCTACCAGTCAGGAGAGCGGACGGAGAGACCAGCAGTTCCAGCCCCTGCGATGACCTTGACCGAAACCGCTACACTTCAACCCAACCCCATGCAAGAGGAGAAGATAATAGAGATGATAGATGAAAGCGGGCAGTTTGCCGACAGAGCGGTGGTTGACGATCTCCTCCAACGGCTGGAAGATCGCGCAACACGCAAGGAGCTGGCGCAGCTCCAGAAGAGTTTGGGAGAGAAGAGTGGAGGCGAGGAGATCGCCCGCCTCCGCCAAAAGATTGGCAGTGACAACCAACAGCAACAGCAGTTACAGAAGGAGATCCTCTCCCGAATCGATGAACTTGAGCGTCACAATCACGAGCTAAAGCTGCGTCTGGAGAAGCTGGGGGCGCTCACCCCCCCCCTTACCCCAGAACCGATTGTCACCCTTCACCGCGATCTAAACCCTGCGGCAGTGGCCATTGAGGAAGAGCGAAAGACGGAGAACAGTGGGGCCACCGACAAAGAGCACACTCCAGCGGTAGATCTCTCCTCTACACCGCAGCTCAATGACCAACCCTGGATTCTGGCGCAGCCCCGTGACCACTTCACCATCCAGCTTCTAAATTGTCAAAAGAGTATTGCGCTAGGGAAATTTATCACCGACAACGGTGATCCCCCCGACAGACTCGCCACCTACCACGCGGAGAGTCAAGGAGAGCTGCGCCATATCCTGATTATGGGGAGCTACCCCTCTGTTGCAGCAGCGAAAAAGGTGCTCAAGACGCTGCCAAAGTCGTATCAGAAACATCAGCCGTGGATCAAAAAGTTTGCCGGGATCCAGAAGCTACTCTCCGCATAAGCGGAATTTGAGATAGTAACTCTCCTTGGATGTGGTAGAATTTACGCTAATTCAAGATGATAGGTTGCGGTGAAAAAACCATCCCTATCATTAGCGGGATGTAATCGAACCAAGAGAGAGTAATTCATGGCAGGACACAGCAAATGGGCCAACATCAAACACCGCAAAGCGGGACAGGATGCGAAGCGCGGCAAGATCTTTACCAAGCTGATTCGTGAAATCACCGTTGCCGCCAAGATGGGCGGTGCAGATGCCGCAAGCAACCCAAGGTTACGCGATGTCATCAATAAGGCGCTGGCCGCCAATATGACCCGGGACACCATCGACCGCGCCATTAAACGGGGCAGTGGTGATGTCGACGGCGACAACTTTGAAGAGGTGCTTTACGAAGGGTACGGCCCCAAAGGGGTGGCGATGATGGTGGAGTGCCTCACCGACAACCGCAATCGTACCGTAGCCGAAGTTCGCCACGCCTTCACCAAGGCGGGGGGGAACCTCGGTACCGACGGCTCTGTCGCCTACCTCTTCACCAAAATCGGCGTCCTCAACTACACCGCGGGCAGTGACGAGGATAGCGTGATGGAGGCGGCACTGGAGGCGGGGGCAGAAGATATCACCACCAATAGTGACGGCACCATAGAGGTGACCACCACCAGCGAAGAGTTCACCACGGTGAAAGAGGCGATGGTTGCAGCCGGCCACCCACCCCAGATGGCAGAGGTGACCATGCTCCCCGCCACCACCGTTGATCTCGAGCTGGAGGATGCGGAGAAGGTGCTGCGGCTGGTGGATACCCTTGAAGATCTCGACGATGTGCAGAATGTCTACAATAACGCCGATTTCAGTGATGAGGTGATGGCACAACTCGACCACTGAGAGCAGGGTGCGTATCCTCGGAATTGACCCCGGATCCCGCATCACCGGCTACGGGGTGATCGACATTATCCGCAACCGCAGCCGCTATGTCGAAAGCGGCGCCATTCACACCACGGATGAGCGGATTCCGCAACGACTCAAAGAGATCTTTGACGGCATCCTCACCGTCCTCGACCACTTCGAGCCGACCGAGATCGCCATCGAACGCCTCTTTCTCCACCGTAACCCCGATTCGGCACTTAAGCTGGGACAGGCGCGTGGTGCCGCCATCTGTGCGGTGATGAGCCGGGAGATCGCCATTAGTGAATACAGCCCAGCCGAGATCAAAAAAGCGGTGGTGGGTAAAGGCAACGCCAAAAAGGAGCAAGTTCAACATATGATCACCGCACTACTTCAACTCAGCGCCACACCACAGAGCGACGCTGCAGACGCCCTCGCCGTGGCACTATGCCACTTTCACACCGGTGGTGTCCTCAACCGCATCCCTCAGGCAACCGCCTCTCGCCGCGGGAGATACCGGTGATTGGCCGCCTTCGGGGGGAGATCCTCCTCAAAGATCCGCCGCTGCTCCTGCTCGATCTCTCCGGTGTCGGTTACGAAATTGAGCTTCCCACCAGCTGCTTTAAACAGCTCCCCGTCGTCGGTGAGACGACCACCCTCCATATCCATATGGTGGTGCGGGAGGATGCCCAGCTCCTCTACGGCTTCACCACCATCGAACAGCGCAGCCTGTTTCGCGCCCTGATTAAGGTGAACGGTGTCGGTCCGAAACTGGCGCTCACCCTCCTCTCCGGGATCGAAGTGAGCCACTTTGTCCGCGCAGTGCGCAACGGTGACAGCAGCACCCTGGTCCGACTGCCGGGGGTCGGTAAAAAGACCGCTGAACGGCTGATTGTCGAGATGGCAGACAAACTTGATGAGTGGCTCCCCACCTCCATCGCCCACAGCGACACCGCCAGCGATTTCGAGGTCTTTGGTGAAGATCTCTCCACCCCCAGCAGTGATGATGGCGATCCGGTAGAGGATGCGATTAGCGCCCTCATCGCCCTCGGTTACAAACCGCCCGTTGCCAGCCGCCTCATCAGTCAGGTGGCGATGGACGGCTTAAATAGTGAAGATATGATCCGCTCTGCGCTCAAACTGGCGATGAAACAGCAGTGATTAAACCCGACCGTCTGGAGGTGGGCAACGACAACCTTGCCGCCTCGCTGATCCATGGTGAAGAGGGGCAGGATCGGGCGATTCGCCCCCGGCTTCTCGCCGACTATGTCGGGCAGGAGACGGTACGGGAGCAGCTCAAGATCTTTATCCAGGCGGCCTCCAACCGTAAAGAGGCGCTGGACCACCTCCTCCTCTTTGGCCCTCCCGGCCTCGGTAAAACCACCCTGGCCCATATCGTCTGTAATGAGTTGGGGGTCAACCTCCGCCAGACCTCAGGGCCGGTTCTGGAGCGCCCCGGAGATCTGGTCGCCCTCCTCACCAACCTCGAACCCCACGATGTTCTGTTTGTTGATGAGATCCATCGCATGAGTGCGGTGATCGAAGAGGTGCTCTACCCGGCGATGGAGGACTACCAGATCGACATCATGATCGGAGACGGCCCGGCGGCCCGGTCGATTAAGCTCGACCTGCCGCCGTTTACCCTCATTGGTGCCACCACCCGTGCCGGGATGCTCACCTCTCCCTTGCGCGACCGTTTTGGCATCGTCCAGCGGCTCGAGTTTTACAACAACCGCGAACTTGCAACCATTGTTAAGCGATCTGCAGCGATCATCGGTATCGAAATGGCCGATGATGGTGCGAAAGAGATCGCGCGCCGCTCCCGTGGGACGCCGCGAATCGCCAACCGTCTGCTGCGGCGGGTACGCGATTTTGCCGAAGTGAAGGCCGACGGCAACATCACCGCCACAGTCGCCGAGCAGGCACTGGATATGCTCAGTGTCGACAGCAACGGCTTTGATAACCTTGATCGTAAACTGCTACTGGCAATTATCGACAAATTTGATGGCGGGCCGGTGGGGGTCGATAACCTTGCTGCTGCCATCGGTGAGGAGCGGGGGACAATCGAAGATGTACTGGAGCCGTTTCTGATCCAGCAGGGATTTATGATGCGCACCCCCCGGGGCCGGGTCTGTACCAACAGCGCCTACCTCCACTTCGGCATCACCCCCCCCGCAGACGAAAGCGAGAAGCGGCAGCGCGAGCTGGATCTCTTCTCACAACAGCAAGTTCGGCAGTAGGTGCCCACTCCGATGGCGCTCTTCTCCTGGCCGATACGGATCTACTACGAAGATACCGATGTCGGTGGTGTCGTCTACTACGCCAACTATCTCAAATTCATGGAGCGCTGTCGCAGCGAGTGGCTGCGCCAACTCGGATTTGAGCAAGATGAGCTACTACAGCAGCAGAAACTGATCTTTGCTGTGCACGAGATCGCCCTCAAATACCGGCAACCGGCCCGTTTTAATGATCTCCTCACCGTCACCACCGAGGTTTCCGCCTGGCGTCGGGTCAATATCGACCTCTACCAGACAGTCTCCCGTGACGATACCCTCCTCTGCGACGGTACCATCCGCCTCGCCGCGCTCGACGCCGAGACCCTTCGCCCCAAGGCGATGGATCCGCAGATCATCGCCGCCCTGAAGAGAGAGAAAAGCTGATCACTTCTGTTGCAAATTCCCTTACCATACCCTCCATCTACCTCACACCACCACGGAGCCGGCAATGAACTCTGAACTCTCAATTGTTGAACTCTTCCTCGGGGCGAGTATTCTGGTGCAGATTGTGATGCTCCTCCTCCTGCTCGCCTCCTTCGCCTCATGGGTCATCATCTTTGAGAAGTGGCTCATGCTACGCCGGGCACGCAGTGACGCCAAGATGTTTGAAGAGCGGTTCTGGTCGGGGATCGATCTGGTTGACCTCTATAAGCAGCTCGGCCGCGATATTGACCAACTCCAGGGGCTACCTTCGATCTTTACCGCCGGTTTTGGCGAATTTGCCCGCCTGCGCAAACAGGAGGGGACCGACCCGGTGGTGATTGTCGAGGGGGTGCAGCGCTCAATGCGGGTCGCCATGGCCCGGGAGTCAGAGCGGCTGGAGTCCAAGATCCCCTTTCTCGCTACCGTCGGCTCCACCAGCCCCTATATCGGTCTCTTCGGAACCGTCTGGGGGATTATGAACGCCTTTCGCGCCCTGGGAGGAGAGACCCAGGCGACACTGGCGATGGTCGCCCCCGGGATTGCCGAGGCGCTCATCGCCACCGCCATGGGGCTATTCGCCGCCATCCCGGCGGTCATCGCCTACAACCGCTATTCACACAGCCTCGACCGTCTTGAGAGCAGAATGGACGCCTTTAATGATGAGTTCACCAACCTCCTCCAACGCCAGGTACACCACTAGATATGCCTCGTAGACGCCGCGCCGTAATGGGCGAGATCAATGTAGTCCCTTATATTGATGTGATGCTGGTGCTGCTGGTGATCTTTATGGTCACGGCACCGATGCTCACACAGGGGGTGAAGGTTGATCTCCCTCAAGCCGAGGCTGAAGCGGTAGATCAGCACCAGCAGGAGCCACTCATCGTCTCTATTGATGCCGCTGGTGCCATCTATCTCAATCTCGAAAACGGAGGTCAGAACCCGCTCGACCCCGATACCCTCATCGAACGCATCGCCAATCAGCACCGTCTGCAACCGACGCAGCCGGTCTATGTGCGCGGAGATGCTGCGGTTCCATACGGTCGTGTCGTCCGGGTGATGGCCCTGATTCAGGCCGCCGGGGTTCCGGAGGTGGGACTACTGACCCAACCCCCTTCCGCAACGGGAGCCACGGAAAAGAGTCGCTAATGCGCCTGATTGCGATCATCGCCGCGATTGCGGTTCACCTCCTCCTCTTCTGGCTCATCGGAATGGGAATGATGAAAAAGCCAGAACTCCACCCCGGCGCCAATGAGCCGGTGCAGGTGCAACCTATCGCTGCCGTAGCCATTAACGAGGCGGAGCTACTGGCAGCCGCAGAGGAGAAACAGGAGGAGGCACGGCGTTTAGAGGCAGAGCAGGCGCGTAAACAGCAAGCGCAAGAGGCGGCAAAAGCCCGGGAAAAAGAGAGGGCGCAACAGCAGAGGCAACGGCAAGAGCAGGAGAAAAAACGGCAACAACAAGAGGCCGAGAAGAGGCGGCAGCAGCAGGAGGAGGCAAAACAGCGCCAAGAGCAGGCACGACTTCAGGCGGAAAAGGCAGAGAAGGCAGAAAAGGCAGAGGCGGCAGAGCGGGCGCGCCTGGCGGAGGCGCAGGCAAAAGAGGCCGCTGCCCGCAAGGCGGCAGAGGAGCAGGCAAAACGGGAAGAAGAGCAGGCCGAGCAGGCGCGCAAAGCCAAAGCGGAGGCCGAGAAAGCGAAAGAGAAGGCCGAAAAAGAGCGGATAGAGGCGCAGGCCCGGCGCGAGCTACAGGAGCAGAAAAAACGGGAGAGCGATCTACAGCGGCTGCTGGATGAGGCAGCAGCGGTGGAGACAAGCCGTCAACAGCAGCGCCAAAGCCGTGAGCTGGCCCGCCTTCTGGATCAATATAAATCGGATATCGAGGATAAAGTGAGTCGTAACTGGGTTCGACCACCCGATATCGATATCCGTAGCAGCTGTCGCGTGCTGGTGGAGCAGATCCCCGGAGGCGATGTGGTTCGTGTCACCCTCAGTGACTGCCCCGGCTCCCCCGCCTACCGTCGCTCAGTGGAGAATGCGGTCTTTAAGGCCTCCCCCCTCCCCCCCCCACCCAAGCCGGAACTGTTTGATCGTGAAATCGCCTTCACCTTCGCCCCCTAAGGTAATAAGACTATGAGAGAGAAGGCCAGAAATGTGTTCAAACTCTACTTCGCAATGGTCACCCTCACCCTAATCGTTCTCCTTAGCGGCAACGGCCTCTACCTGCAGGACGCCGCAATCCACCACCGAATACAGGCAGAGGCGGAAGTGACCATCGCCCGGCAGCAGATCACCAGCTATCTCCAAAACTTTCTCCATAAAGTCGAACTGTTCCTCGCCTCAAATTGGCACCATCAGGATGGCAAAGCTCCCGCCACCATCGAAGCGCTAACAGAGATGAGCGAGCCGCTCTTTAAGGCGATCCCCACCCTACAGCAGTGGGGTCTCCTCGATTCAGACGGGGTAGAGGCGATCCGGCACCGGCGCAGCGAGCACGGAGAGATCGTCACCACACCAGCCTCAGCCGATGATGGGGATCATCTCACCCGCTACCTCCTCAAACAGCCGTTAGCGGTGGGTGAGGTTCAACTTCAGTTTGCGATTGACCGCGACACCCTCTACTGGATCACCCCCCTTGGCGGTGACGGCACGGAACCCCCTTCCTACCTCTATCTCATCACCACCATTGACGGGATTGCGAACAGCTTGAGAGAGACCCCGAAAAATGAGGCGCACCAACTCTTTCTCCTCAACTCCAAAGGAGAGATCATCGCCACTTCAGCTGCCACCACCCAGCCGGAAATCGTCCCCCACTTCCCACAATCGGGTGATCACAACAGCGGCCACACCCCGATTCAACAGCTAAGCAGAACGAGCAGATCGGTAGTCACAACGCCTCTTCACCTCCAGCCCACTGCAGTGGAGGCGGAGAGACTACACCTCGTCGTTCACTCCAAGCCGTGGGAGATACACGCTCGATTCCATCATCAACCGTTCTGGAACCTCGACTACCTGCGGCAACAACCTCTTCTCCTCACCGCTCTCCTCTTCTTTCTTATTCTCCTCTTTCCCGTCAGCCGGCTCATCTATCACCACATCTGGGACAAACGGCAAGCTGAGATAAAAACCCGCTCCCTGCTCAATGAACTCAACACCATGCGTTCGGCACTCGATGAACACGCCATTGTCAGTGCCACAGACAGTGCGGGCAACATCACCTTTGTCAACGATAAATTTTGCGAGATAAGTGGCTACCCACGGCAGGAGCTGCTGGGGAAAAACCATCGTATCATCCGCTCTGATCACCACCCCAAGAGTTACTTTCAGCAGCTGTGGCAGACCATCACCCGCGGTGAAAACTGGCACGGAGAGATGAAAATCCAGAATCAGGGTGGAGAGGAGCGGTGGATGCAGACCACCATCGTCCCTTTTCGCTCTGAGGAGGAGGAGGGCTACCAATATATTGCGATTCGCACCGATATTACCGAGAACCACCGGCGACAGGATGAGCTTAACCGCCTCAACTATGTGATCGATAACGCCCCCTCGGGGATCACCATCGTCAACAGTCGGGCTGAAATTGAGTATGCCAACCGCGCCATGACCCTCATCACCGGCTACCCACTCGAAGAACTTCTGGGTCAGAACCCGCGCATCGTCAAATCGGGTGCACACAACCAGAAGTTCTATAATGAGATGTGGCAGACCATCACCAAAGGTACTATCTGGCACGGTCGGCTCCACAACTGTCGCAAAGATGGCACCTATTACTGGGCCGATACCCTCATCGCCCCGATACGGGGCAGAGACAACACCATCGAACGCTTTATCAGCATCACCCAGGATGTCACCCGTGAGGAGGCTCTCCGCTCCCAGGTAGAGGCGACAGAGCGCCAGCAGCAGCAGACCCAAGAGCAGATGAACGCCATTCTTGACAATATGAACAGCCCCATCTGGCTCAAAAACATCCAGGGAGAGTATCTCTTTGCCAGTAGACCCCTGCTCGAATTTCTCGGATGCGAGAGCGACGAAGTGCTGGGCAAACGCGACGATCAGCTCTATCCGCAGGAGATTGCAGCGCGCCTCACCAGTAGCGGTCTCCGTGTATTACAGCGGGGATTGAGCAGCGAAATTGATCTTGAGTTACCGGGAAAAGTGAGAAGCCGTACCTTCATGATCAACCAATTTCCACTGCAGCTCAGTAACTCCCCCGCCCCCATTCTCTGCAGCATCGCCACCGATATCACCCGTCGCAATGAAGAGCGGCGACAACTGGCCCAGGCACTCTCCGGTGCCGAAGCGGCGACCCGCGCCAAAAGTGATTTTCTCGCCAATATGAGCCATGAGATCCGCACCCCGATGAACGCCATCATCGGCATGAGCCATCTCGCCCTGGAGACCGAACTCAACCCCAAGCAGCTCGACTACCTCAAAAAGATCTCGCTCTCGGCCAACAATCTCCTCGGAATTATTAACGAAATCCTCGACTTCTCCAAAGTTGAGGCGGGAAAGATGGAGATCGAGGCGGTCCCCTTCCGCCTCCAGGAGGTACTCAATGATGTCATCACCCTAACCCTCCCCCGCGCCTACGATAAAGAGCTGGCGCTACTGCTCGATATCCCCCCCGATCTGCACGACAGCTTTGTCGGAGATCCGCTCCGCCTGCGCCAGGTTCTCACCAACCTGATCAGTAACGCCATTAAATTCACAGAACAGGGAGAGGTGACACTTCGCGTTCGCAGCGGCTTAAACCGCGATAACCGCCTCCGTCTCGATATGGCGGTGATCGATAGTGGCATCGGGATGAACCGTCAACAGCAGCAGCGTCTGTTTCAACCCTTCTCCCAGGCCGACAG
>JADFYS010000485.1 GCA_015232955.1 Gammaproteobacteria bacterium | reverse complement strand
ATTTCAAACTCAATGTGTTAGGGAGAACAGTTAATATTATTTTTTGATAAAACTTTGTTTTTCCGAAACATGAACTCTTTGCATGTAACCGTTCAGACCCCCCTGCTTTTTTTAACCCTCACCCCAACCCTCTCCCGCTGGGAGAGGGAGATCAGGTGACGGGGTCTGAACGGTTACGAACTGAAGCAGTAACCCCCCTCAATCCCCCCTTATCAGGGGGGAGGTCTGGCGTGGTGTGCGTTTTACCCTCGTTCCCACGCTCCTGCGTGGGAATGCAGACCCCGTCACCATCAGGCAACGGAATGGATTCCCACGGAGAACCGTGGAAACCAGTCTGATAAATTTAAATTCAATGCATTAGGGAGAACAGTTAATGTTATTTATTGATAAAACTTTGTTTTTCCGAAACATGAACACTATACCCAAGATACCTGGTGCAATCTGATTGCAGGGAGTTACTGAAGAACCACCTCTACCCTGCGGTTCTTCGGCTCGGCAACCCCGAAGGGAGTTTTTACCAAAGGGTTGTTATAACCGTGAAACTGAAGATCGGTAATACTCTCCTTGTCGATACCGTGCTCAAGAAGGTAGTTCCGCACCGATTCTGCCCGGCTACGCGACAACTTGAGGTTATACGCCTCACTGCCGGTACTATCCGAGTGGCCACTAATCACCAGTTTGGGAACATCACGACTGTTAATGGTAGAGGTGATCTCCTTTAGTTGCTGTTGCGACGCTTCCGTAAACGCGGTTCCCCCTTCAAAGTAGATGCGGTAGGTGACCGGAGGCGGCGGGGTCGCCGCCAGTACCCGCCCAAAGTCGCGCTCCAGATCCTCTTTGGCGATGGCAAACGGCTCGGCAGGGGCGACGGCTGATGACTCCATACCGATCCCGAAACCGGCCTGATCCACCCGCACATCCCCCTTGTCATTGCCAACCACAATGGCACCGGAGCTGCCATCAATATTCTCAAGCAGAACAACATAGCTGCGTGGGGTGCGACCGCAGCGATCCAGAACGGTATAGCTCCCCTCGATGGTCAGGAGCACTCCCGGCTTCAGAGGTTCTCCCCTGCGCTGACCCTCCATCGCCACACCCACCGCTGCCTTCACCAGTGGCGCTTCCAGAACCATTTTCCGGGGAATAAAGTAGTATCCTTTACCGTGACGAATATCGGTAAGGATGGCGAGAAACGCCTCTTCACTCACCTGTTTTTGCGCAATCTTCAGACCATACTCTATCCAGCAGTGCGATTCGATGCGCTCCACCTTCCCTTTCTCGACAAATGAGGTAACCTCTGCCGTCTGCGCCAGATAACGGCGGATCTTTTGCGCCCCTTCACTCTCTAGCTGAAACTGCTGACGCAGCCGCTCCAGTTGACTCCGTGCCGCGCGATACTCTTCGTAATCGTCCATCAGCTTTCCAAAAAGAAGCGGCATGGAGCCGAAGACGGCGATGGAGATAAGTAGGTAGAATATGCGTATAATCATTAAATCCCCTCTCCCAAAATGAAGGGGCTACACTCTGACTCTGTTGGACTCTGTTGAACTATTGTATCAGCTTTAAATGGCCGGAATGCGGCATGGGGAGCGTCAATTTTGTCGATTTACACTGTTATCCACTCCCCCCCTCACCATCGAAAATCAGGCTCTTTTTCATGAACTCTCTCTTCGCAAAACAGCTCCCGACACTGTTCTCGCTCCTCACCCTGCTACTGCTAATCTCCGCGCTCTTCCTTGCACCCAATAGCATCGCCCTGCTGCGCAACGCCTCGCTCGATACCCTGCAACGGCTGTCGCCGCGTCAGGTGGAGACCCCGGCGCCGATTCAGGTGATCACCATTGATGAGGAGAGCCTCCGCAGTCAGGGGCAGTGGCCGTGGCCTCGTTCTACCATCGCCGCCATCGTCAACCGCCTCACCGCTATGGGGGCAGCGATCATCGCCTTTGATATGGTCTTTCCCGAGCGCGACAGAACCGCTCCCGACGCCATCTTCCGCA
>JADFYS010000484.1 GCA_015232955.1 Gammaproteobacteria bacterium | reverse complement strand
AGTGCGGTGTGGGTGTGTGGGTGGTTGTGGTTTGGTGGGGGGGGGGGGGGGTGGGGTGGGGGGTGCGCGGTGTTGGGTGGGGGGGGGGGGGGTGTGGGAAGCGGCACCTTTGACGGCAAAAGCGTGGAGTCAGCTATCTCTTGCCCCGACGGGCGGCCATCTCAGCGCCAATGGTTGCAAACTCTCTGCTGCTAAAGATATGTTGCGCTATCAACAGCAGGTTCTCGTCCTCATCGCGCTGATGGGCGGTGAGAGCGTCGCAGAAGCGGTTGCAGAGGGTGACAAACGGAGCGATCTCTTGAACAGAGTTGATGCGTGCCAGTTGAGGTCCCAGTTCACGCCAGAGCTGATCCTGCTGCTGGTGATCCCCTTTCAGGCGGTGGACAATCTCCGCCAGCTTAAGCGATTGCCGTACCAGTCGGGGGAAGAGGCTCTCCTCCTCATCCTGCTGGTGTAGCGGGGCATATTTGGAGAAATATTTGTGAATCCCTTGGGCGGAGGTGGCGTCCTCCAGACCGAGACCACCGTTTTCGAGGCGATCTGCGATCTGGCGCAGGAGATCACAGTGGTTCTCCATCCGCTGATGGCAGTCACCAATCAGCGCTAGCGGCTGCCCAAAATCGAGGGTGTCGGGCGGGAAAAATCGGCTATCGGTAAGTTTCATCGAGTTACGGCTGCAGCAGCTGGTTAATCGCGTTTAGATCTTCACCACGGAGTGAACCGGCCGCCTGTTTTAGGCTGAGGGTGGCGAGGAGATAGTCATAACGGGATTTGGCGAGATCCCGCTCTCCCCGAAAGAGATCTTTCTGGGAATTGAGGAGATCGACCGTGGTGCGGGTCCCCACCTCAAATCCGGCCTGAGTCGCCTCCATCGCCACTTTGGCCGAGGCGACCGCCTGCTTCTGCGCCAAAACCTGACTGATCCCGGTGGTGACCGCAAGATAGGCGCTACGAATTGCGCGAACCGTTGCCCGCTGCTGCTGTTCCAGTTGTGACTGGATCTGTGCCAGCAGATATCCCGCCTCGCGCACTTTGGATGAGGTATATCCACCGGTATAGAGCGGCAACTCTAACTGGAGGCCAACGCTGCCGTTATCGCTTTCGGCACTCATATCGCTATCGCTACGGCTAAGATTCGCGACAAGATCGACACTGGGGTAGTGTCCGGCGGCAACCCGTTCGCGGGTGAGGGTCATCACCTCGCTCTTGAGGCGCATCGCCTGCAGCGAGAGGTTCTCCTTCAGGCCAGCCTCCACCCACGCCTCAATATCTTCAGGATCGGGTGACTCCAACGGGATCTCCGCTCCCAAAAGGGCCACACTTCCCGGGGATTGATCAATAATCTCGTAGAGCGCCTCGCGCGCGACATCGACCCCGCTTTTGGCAGCGATCACCTGGGCCGAGATGAGGTCATAACCGGCTTGGGCCTCATGGACATCGGTGATGGCGGAGAGTCCCACCTGATGGCGCTGTTTGGTCTGGTTGAGTTGCTGGCTGATCGCCCGCTTCTCCGCCTCTGCCAGTGTCAGACTATCCTGCGCCGCAAGGAGATCAAAGTAGGCGCTGGTGACACGCAGGATAACCGCTTGGGCTGCGGCTGCATACTCACTCTCTGCCTGGCGGATAGTCACTTCGCTCTCATCAGCAAGGATGAAAGCATCCCGATGGTAAATTCCCTGTTTCAGGGAGAGAGAGAGGGCGTAGTTGCTGTTGCAGGGGCTGCTGCTGTTACTCCCACAGAGAAACTGTCTGCCGAGGCTTGCGCCAAGACCGACTGTTGGCAGCAGTGCCGATCGCGCCTGAGGTCTCAGCTCCAGCTTCGCCTGCAGCCCCTCGGCAGCGATAGCGAGTTGCGGATCGCGCTCAAGAGCGAGCCGGTAGATATCGAGGAGATGGGTGCTCTCCGCTGCCAGGGGGAGTGAGGCAGCGATGAGACTGAGGGTTAAGGCAATTTTTTTAAACACGAGCAAACACCTCTGGGTGGAGAATATATTAGATAATA
>JADFYS010000483.1 GCA_015232955.1 Gammaproteobacteria bacterium | reverse complement strand
TGATGAGCTGGTGAAGCTGATTATTGCCCGTTTTCAAAGGCTGCAGGAGCGGTACACGACGATTGTCTGTGAGGGGGTCGATTTCGGAGGAACATTGCCGGGACAGGAGCTGGACTTTAACCTGGAGTTGGCAAACCATCTTAACTGCCAGTTGGTTCCGGTGTTAAATGCCCACGGAAGAAACGGGGCCGAGGTGGAGGAGGATCTTATCTCACTGGTCGAGTCGCTACTGGAGAAACGGTGTCAGACACTTGCGATTATGGTGAACCATTGCCGTGAGTTCTGTTTGCCTCCCGAAGGGAGAGAGCGACAGCAGAGGCGAGTAGAGGGGATCCCGATCTATCCGGTCAGAGGCCACCGTATCCTTGAGATGCCCACCGTGGGTGAGGTGGCACACGCGCTTCAGGCCGAGGTAATTGCCGGGGGAGAGGAGGGCATGAGTCAGGAGGTGTCGGCCTTTAAGGTGGCGGCAATGGAGCTGCCCCATTTCCTTAACCATATTAGTGACGGTAGTCTGATTATCACCCCCGGTGATCGAGCAGACATCATCGTTGGCTCCCTGGTTGCCGACAGATCTTCTACCTACCCCAAGATTGCGGGGATTCTGTTAAGCGGCGGGATCTCTCCCGATCCCGGTATCCTGAAACTGATCGAGGGTCTCTCCCTGCGTAGTCTTCCCCTGCTTCTTGTCGGTAGTGATACCTTTAATACCGCCCTCGAGGTGACGAAGGTGGAGCCGAGATTGGGGCCAAATAACCCGCGGAAGATTGCCGCCGCCCTTGGGCTGATGGAGGAGTTGCCCATCTCGCGAGAGGAGCTATTTGGACAGATAGCCGAAAGTGAGCATCACCGTATTACACCGATTCGTTTTGAGTTTGAGCTAATACAGCGGGCAAAACTCCAGAAAAAGCATATCGTACTCCCCGAAGGGGAGGAGGAGCGTGTACTTCGCGCCGAGATTCTCCTGTTGCGGGATGTGGTGCAACTCACCCTGCTCGGCGATGGCGAAAAGATTCAGCGTCAGATTGCTCAGTTGGGGTTAAAGCTCGAGCAGGTTGAGATCATCGACCCCAGCCGCTCGCCGTTGCGTCAACACTATGCTGAAGCACTCTTTCAGGCGCGGCAACATAAGGGTATCACCCTGCAGATGGCATGGGATATGGTAGAGGATGTTAGCTACTTTGGTACTCTGATGGTCCATTGTGGTGATGCCGACGGCATGGTTTCGGGGGCGGTACATACCACACAGCACACCATTCGACCGGCATTTCAGGTGATTCGTACCCGACCGGGGCATGATCTCATCTCCAGTGTCTTTTTGATGAGCCTTCCCGATCGAGTGGTGGTCTATGGGGATTGTGCGGTCAATCCGGAACCGACCTCCACACAACTTGCCGATATAGCCATCACCTCCGCCGCTACCGCCCTTCGTTTCGGGATAGAACCACGAGTGGCGATGCTCTCCTACTCCACCGGTGGCTCCGGGGTTGGGGGGGCGGTGGAGAAGGTTCGTAACGCCGTTGCCATTGCCCGCCAACGACGACCGGATCTCAAGATAGAAGGGCCGATTCAGTTTGACGCAGCGGTGGATAGCCGCGTCGCCAGGACCAAGCTACCCGAGAGCGAGCTGGCAGGAAATGCCACCGTCTTCATCTTTCCTGATCTTAACAGCGGCAACAACACCTATAAGGCGGTACAACGCTCTTCGGGGGCAGTGGCCATCGGTCCCATTCTTCAGGGGTTAAATCGACCGGTGAATGATCTCAGTCGTGGCTGCACGGTTACCGATATTGTCAATACCGTCGCCCTAACCGCTATCCAGTCCCAGGAGAGCTAACCATAACCGTCACTGGCTAATGCTATAATGTATTACGGTGAGTATTACGGTGACAGTTTACTAAATACACTTAATTCTAGCCCTTCAACCCTTCAACCCTTCAACCCTTCAACCCTTCTTTTTCCGTTTAGGCCCCCGCTTCTTTGCCTTAAGTTCCCGACCGGTCATTGCTGTTAATT
>JADFYS010000482.1 GCA_015232955.1 Gammaproteobacteria bacterium | reverse complement strand
CATCTTCGGTGGCGACGGCGCTAACCCCCAGTCGGTGCAGCCCATCGGCCATCACCTGGATGCGATCACTCTCCTTCACCCGCAACTCCCGTGCACCGCTGAGACGGGTCTCACCGTGGGCCACCGCCGCCGCAATAAAGAGCGCCGGAAACTCATCTATCGCCAACGGAACCTGATCTTCGGGGATGACAATTCCGTGTAGCGGGGCGTAGCTGACCGTAACATCCGCTACCGCCTCTCCGCTCACCTCCCGCTGATTCCCGAGCCTGATATCGGCCCCCATCATGCGCAGCAGATTGACCACTCCGGTTCGGGTGGGGTTGACACCGACATCGGTCAGGGTAACGCTAGCGCCGGGGGTGATCGCCGCCCCCACCATAAAGAAGGTGGCAGAGGAGATATCGGCCGGAACCTCTACCGTGGTCGCCCGTAGCCTCCCTCCGGGGATCACTGTCACCGTCGCCCCACTGCGCTGTAGTGGGTAACCAAACCCCTGCAGCATCCTCTCGGTATGATCCCGTGTCGGTGCCGGTTCGGTGACCGCGGTGGGTGATGTGGCGTATAACCCTGCCAGGATTAGCGCTGATTTCACCTGTGCAGAGGCGACCGGCATCCGGTATTGAATTCCGGTCAACACCCTCCCCCCCACAATATCGAGCGGAGGTCTCCCCTCTGCACCCGTGGTGATCATCGCCCCCATCGTTAACAACGGCCCGGTGACCCGCGCCATCGGTCGCCTGCAGAGGGAACTGTCACCAGTGAGACGACTGGTGAACGCCTGACCGGAGAGGAGGCCGCAGAGAAGTCGCATCGAGGTGCCGGAGTTACCGAGATCGATGGGGTGTGATGGTGGTTGCAGTCCGTGAAGACCAACCCCCTCTATCGTCACCTCTCCCCCTCTTGGTTCACTAATCCTCACCCCCATTTCACGGAAGGCGCGAAGGGTGGCGAGGCTATCTTCACCCTCGAGAAAACCACGAACCGTTGTCTCCCCGTCGGCGATCGCCCCGAGCATAATCGAGCGATGAGAGATCGATTTATCCCCCGGTACCCGAATGGTCCCCTGAAGAACCCCTCCCCCCTGCACTACAAACTGACTCATTAAATTCTCTTCACCTTAAGCCCCTGTTTTAGGGCTTGACCGCCTCGATCATCGCTGAAACGACATACGCCTCAACCCCCTTTCCCGGTGCCCAATCGCGAATAAACGCTTTCGACTCATCTTTAGGCTCAATCGCAATTCGGCTAAATCCAGCCGCCGCCAACATCTGTTGCAGATCATCGATGAGCGCAGCATTGCCCATACAACCTGCAATTAACTGCGGATCGTTACGCAACTCATCCGGAAGGACGATGGTGGCGACAACATCGGAGATGGCGAGGCGCCCCCCCGACTTTAAGACCCGCATCGCCTCGCGAAATACCTGTGGTTTGTCTGGTGAGAGGTTAATCACGCAGTTGGAGATGATCACATCAACACTACTGTCTGCCAGCGGTAGATGCTCGATCTCGCCCAGACGAAACTCCACCTGCTGGTAGTTGCCGCGGGAGGCGTTCTCCCGCGCCTTACTCACCATCTCCGGGGTCATATCCACCCCGATCACCCGTCCTTCACGCCCCACTTCGTCTGCGGCAAGAAAACAGTCAAAACCTCCCCCGGAACCGAGGTCGACCACAGTTTCTCCCCTCTTAAGGGCGGCTATCGCCTTCGGGTTACCGCAACCCAACCCCATATCTGCCCCCGAGGGAACCTTCTCCAGCTCCTCTGCGCTATAACCGATACGGGTAGAGATTAGGGTGTTAATCGCCGCTGAGTCCGATACCCCACAACAGCTGGAGGCGACGCCACATGGTTCACCACTGCTCTCCGCCTCGGCCACCTGACGATAGGCCTGACGCACCCCCTGACGCAACTGATCTCCACTCAGCGACTCTTCGCTGGCGCAACAACCTGTCTCTTGAACTCCATCCTGCGGTTGACAACATTGACTCATCGTACACTAATCCTCTGCTTTCACTAAC
>JADFYS010000481.1 GCA_015232955.1 Gammaproteobacteria bacterium | reverse complement strand
ATCACCTGGGGAGATGAGAAGAGAAGTTTCAAAACCCGTGGCGTCCACTCCAATCAGGTATTTGCCGCGATGGCCGCCGCTATTCGTATGTTGAATATCCTCTATTTCAATTATAAGCAGACAGAGAGAACCCCTGAATGAGGGTGGGCTGAACACCAATACCCAAGAGCGTTGGAAATAGTACATTTCAGGTCTCTTGGGTATGCTTTATGAACGGAGCAATTTTTGCCAAAACGGTCTCTCTGCTACTCGGTTTAAGAATAAACCCCTTCGCCCCAGCATCACGAGACTGCATCACCACTTCATCAGAGTTGATTCCGGTCAGCATCAGAACCGGTATTCCCGCAGTCTGCGGGTTAGCCCGAATCTGACGCAGAGTGGTAATTCCATTGATCCCTGGCATCTGGATGTCCAGCAAAATCACCTTAGGTTTGAGGTTGATGAGAGTACGGATTGCTGCCGGCCCATCCTCTGCCTGAGCGACACTCAGTCCACTCTCTTCCAGCAGTTCCGCGAAAGAGTGGCGATAAAAGTCGTCATCATCCACTAACAGCAGATCCACAGTACGAACTTCCACCTCACTCTCCTCAACCACCTCTCTAGTACGAGATGCGTATTTTAAGGCTTCGGTGTGGAGTTTCTGCTGCAGCTTCTTCTGCTTTTTCAGCGCCCCGACCAATTCGAGGTTGCCAGGCTCGATCGCTTCATTACGCACCTTTTCTACCTCTTGTGTCAGTGTGGCACGGGCATGCAGGGCCGCTGGATCTTTAAGAGCAGTAATCTTTTCACCCATCTCCTTCTCCAGTTTCTGCATACTTCCGTTGAGACGGTGTGAGTAGCTCTTCACCGCCTCCATCACACGCTTCTGCTGTACTTCACTAATAGAGGAGATATTTCTTACCAAGCTGTCAAACTGATTGAGTCCAGAGGCGAGAACGCCCATCTGTTTTTTCAGATTGCCAATCTGCCGCTGTAATTCATACCGCTCCAGCGCCTGATTGACTGAAAGACGCAGGCGATGGGGGTCAAAGAGGGGGCGATCTGCAACATAGTCATCTATCAACTCTTCATGACAGAGTTTAAACGCCTTGTCAGATTCATTACCGCGGCAGAGCAGCAGGGTCTGATGCGGCATCTTCTGAAACTTTTCATCGAGATTGTAGAGGTAGATATAGAGCTGCTCAGCCCGCTCCACTGTATCGTAAGCGAGAATAAGCAGAGCCGGCTTCTGCTTATCAAAGAGGCGGAGGCTTATGACACTCTCATCCACCTCTCGTACTGTTTTCCCCTGCACTCGACCATGATCGATGCGCAAGAGACGCTGAATATCCTCTAACTCATTTTTTGAATCGCTGAGAATCATAATCTTATCATTTTCGCCCTTAACCATTATCCCCCCCATTCTCACTGCTACTACCCTCTGAAATTTTCTGCTCCACCACATTGATCTCATCCAGAAGCTGAGTATACCACCGCGAAACTCCTTCTGGTTGTCGACCCTTTCCGGCATCTTCAACCGCCTCAGCAATCAACCCCAGACGCAGCGCCCCCACCAGACGAGAGGAACTTTTCAAGCGATGCGCCTGAAAGGTGAGTGTTTCGAGATCCTCTGTCTCATAAGCTGAAATTATCCGTTCGCGGCTCTGTAACATATCCCCGACAAAACGGTGGAGCAGACGCTGTTGCCGCGCCTCCTCCGGATAGAGCTGTGCCAAAAGGGTGTGATCGATCGGTGCAGAGGGGAGGTCGGAGAGTTGCTTCTCTATCTCTTCGTCAGAACGACTCTCCACCGACAGGGTTCTTTCTGCTGGATGAACCGCGACATCCTCTTCGTTTTGCACCCTGGAACCAGGATCGAACTCCAATTCGGTGGCAATTTGCTGCGCCATCCCCTGCAGAGTACGGTCGAGAAGCTCCACCATCTCATCATCTAAGGAGTCTGAGCTGTTTTCGAGCTGCGCCAACAGCTCACCACTCACCTTTTCAACTACACCCAGACCGAGAGTGGCTGCACCTCGCTTTAGGG
>JADFYS010000480.1 GCA_015232955.1 Gammaproteobacteria bacterium | reverse complement strand
GTCCGGGGCTGAGTTCTGAGCTTGGATACAATCAGATGGGGATCTTTGTTGAGGGTAAACAGGGGCGAACTGAGGTAACCTCCACCGTTTCTGGCGGGAGTATTGGTGGTCTACTTGAGTTCCAAAAAGAGGTTTTGACCCCCGCAGAGAACCGGATTGGACGGATGGCGGTGGTGCTGGGAGAGAACTTTAATACCCAGTTTGCTCAGGGGTGGGATATTGATGGCAATCAGGGTGATCCCAACTTCTTTACAGTGGATGCGCCGCAATCCACGGTGATGAGTGGTAACAGTACCGTGACTGCAACCTTCTCTGATGTGGGGCAGTTGGAGTCATCTGACTATCAGATGAAATATGATGGTGCCAACTGGTCGCTAACGCGGATGAGTGATGGTCAAAGTGTCTCCATGACAGGGAGTGGCACCAGTGGTGACCCGTTTATTGGCGATGGCCTTTCCATTGTCACTGCAGGGAGTGCAGCTAATGGTGATACCATCCTCATTGAACCGTATCGTGATACCGCAGCTAAATTTGTGACAAATGTGACCGATCCGCGTAAAGTCGCTGCATCAATGAGCGATCCTGCGGTTGACCCCGGAGCCACGGGGGATAACCGCAATATGTTGGCGCTGTTTGGGCTGCAGGAGTCGAGGATGTTTGATAACGGCACCGTGAGTTTTGACGGAGCCTATAGTCAACTGGTGGCTGAGGTGGGGACCAAGGCCTCGATGGCGCAGACGATGCTCGATTCCCGTACCATCATCTATGAACATGCGGTGGGGGCAAGAGAGGAGTATTCCGGGGTCAATCTGGATGAAGAGGCGGCCAATCTGTTGCAATTTCAGCAGGCCTATACTGCTGCAGCGAAGGTGATGAGCGTGGCAGATGAAATTTTTAAATCCTTAGTAAATATCACTTAAAACGCCCTCCGAGAAGAGGACTTAATGCGATGATTTACAGTAGCCACCCTCTTTATTCGGGTAGGCATTTGGGACATTGACCTCGGAAGAGGGGAGATAGAATGAGATTATCTACATCACAGATGAATAATGCATCTACAAGACAGATTCTTCAGAGTCAGTCCGATGTCTTTCGCACTCAGACCCAACTCGCTACCGGGAAGCGGATCCTTGCGCCGTCCGATGATCCGCGTGGGGCAACGCAGTTGGTGGATCTGACGCGGGAGATCTCCCGTTCCAAGCAGTATATGGAGAACGGCCATCAGGCGTTAGAACGACTTCAGTTAGAGGATCAGACTCTGGGCGATGTCACCAACCTGCTGCAGAAGATTAATGAACTTGGGGTCTACGCCAATAATGGCTCTCTTGGCGCGCAGGAGCGGCAGTTTATCGCGGCAGAGGTCGAGGGCTATTACCAGGAGATGTTGAGTCTGGTCAATCGTAAGGGCAATAATAATGAGTACCTCTTCTCTGGGTACAAGGGACATACGCCCCCCTTTGCCATGGGAAGTGGCGTCGATGCCAACGGCAATACAGTGGCGGCGAATGAGATCGGCTACTCTGGTGATGATAACCGGCGCGAGATCCATGTTGCGGATGAGTTGGCTCTCGCCTCTTCTGATCCCGGCTCCGAAGTGTTTCAGGGGAAAGGGATGACCGGAGGGGTTGATCTCTTTAAGACGCTAGAGACGATGCTCAATAATCTCCGCAATAACACCCCGGGAGCACTGGATGCGAATGGCAAGAGTGATCAGGAGAACCTCTCGCAGGTGATAGAGCAGGCATCGCTCTTTCGGGCCAAAGTTGGCGCTAGAATGCACACCATTGATACCCAGAATGAGGTTCATCAGGATTTTCAGATCTACCTCGAAACATCGGTCTCAAGGATTGAAGATGTCGATATTGCGGAGGCGATTACCCGTCTCAATCGCGAGACGATGACACTGCAGGCAGTGCAGCAGACCTATATGAAGACTCAGGGACTGACTCTTTTTAATTACCTCTAGAATTACCTCTAGCCAATACACTTTCACCGCCCGACAGTAGTCCTGAGTAACAGTGAACTAGAGTGGCTCTCTGCGTCTGAAGAGAAAGG
>JADFYS010000047.1 GCA_015232955.1 Gammaproteobacteria bacterium | reverse complement strand
CCCTGCTTTTTTAACCCTCACCCCTACCCTCTCCCGCTGGGAGAGGGAGATCAGGTGATGGGGTCTGAACGGTTACCAGTTTTTCGGATTTATATCATATGCTCATAGGTAGGTACTTATAATTGATTGATTTTGAGTGGATTGATATCAAGCAATAATCATTTGCAGCCTTTTTAGGCCTGCCTGAGAGCTAACTCCATAGCCAGGTGCAGTATTAACCTTATGATTGTCAGATATTTTTATTAAGTACCAACCTATGATCATATGCTAAGTGTAGTTCATGAAATAATTACTGTCAACTGTGGTTCACGGTGCTTATGATCTATTTTGTGCTAGATGAGACAACTATGACTTATACAATCAATTGCTATTCCTGCATCATTAGGTAGGTGCTTATCATCCTAAAATCCGCAGTTGAACACAGTGAAGGGTATTTAACCTGAAACATTGTCATGCTTTCTCTCTGAACTGTGTGTGATCAGTATCTCTTCAAGAGTAAGTCCGGTCATACCATCAATAGCCCGCCATAGATAATAGAAGATTGCCATCATCATGAGCAAGGAGGGGATGGCAATGACTGGATAGCTGAGCAGAGTCATCTGCCCGAGTTCCTCATTAAAAGCAGCACTACCCGTTGGGCTGGTAACAATCCACTTTGCCAGGATGTAGTTCATCATGGCTGAAAAGAGAAAGGTGCTGCCAAGAAAATAAGTGGCGTTCAGTAGACGGGCTTCGAATGCAGCGGTATTTCCACGATCATTTAGTTTCCCTTTGATCTTGTTTACATCCAAAATCGTAGGGCTATAGAGCAAGACTTTGATTAGTGGATAACGGGTATATGTGGAAATGAATACTGTGATACCGATTAATCCGGGGATAGCCGCTTCTTTGACAGCCAACCATTGTGGATCAAGTTGCAGCAGGCCTATGCCGCCAGTCAATAACACGCTGATTAATCCCAACAATGCAATAAAATTAAATTTCTTATACTGAAGTCTTTCGAAAACGCCCCAGCTCAGAGGAAAAGCTAATGCTGTAATCAAAGCGGTAGTTGCACCAAGGGCATCATCTCCACTGAGCTTCATCAGGATAAAAGAGGGGATAACAATGCTGACTAACAGGTCAATTATTGGGCGTGTCTTGTGGACAGATGAATTTTTTGTGGTCGTGTTGGGGATAATGGTCATACTCTGTACTCAAACCAGTACATGGCCACGAATACACGCGGCCATGTTGTTGTAGTTAATGCTAAAAACTTGTTGCGATAAAAACGCTGCCACTTAGCACCACTAAGGTAGTAACAAGATAAAACATAAGCGTTTTATCGTAGAGCGGCATCACCCTTGATTGTTGTATTGATTCTGGCAAGCGTGATTTGGAATTTGTAGTCATAGGTTTAATGCTCCGAGTTTAATAGATTCATGCATTGTGACTACTCTTCACCGTTCATGAATCCCAGCAGGTGTAACAGACTTGTAAATAGGTTAAAGATGGAAACATACAAGGTCACGGTCGCCATGATATAGTTGGTTTCACCGCCATGGATGATGTTGCTCGTTTCGTAGAGGATCAGCCCCGCCATGAGCAGCACGAACATCGATGATACCGCTAGGGACAACCCAGGCATTTCAAAAAACATAGCAGCCAGTCCGGCAAGAAACGCCACCAGAATTCCCACCATCAAGAAGCCACCCATGAAACTGAAGTCCTTACGGCTGACAAGGGCGTAACCCGATAGGCCGAGGAAAATAGCACCTGTGGCGCCCATAGCGGTCATGACCACCTGACTACCGTTGGGCAAGGCCAGATAGGCATTGAGGATTGGACCAAGCGTGTAACCCATAAAACCAGTCAAGGCGAAGACGAAGGCAATCCCCAAGCTACTGTTTCGATACTTGGCAGTAGCGAAGAGAAGTCCAAAGTAACCACCCAGCGTCAGCAACAAACCCGGATGGGGCAGGTTTAAGGCCATCGAAATACTCGCAGTGAAGGCGCTGAACAGCAGGGTCATGGAAAGCAAGGTATAGGTGTTACGGATCACTTTGTTGGTGGCGAGTACAACTGTTTCTGTACGGGCTATCGTATTGGTCATTGATGTATTCATTGTGGATTGCCTCCAATTAGTTCAATTAATATTAGGTTCATGTAAATTGGTTATCGTTTCAATATCGTGCAGGCGAGATAAGCGTCCCCTGTCACGATGTCGCGCCAGCCGACGGCCAACTGTGCGACCGGCGCGATCAGCGGCACGGTCGATAGCGGCGTAGAGATCTACTTCTGTATCTTCGATCACAACATCAGGGAGATGCGGCAACACCACCTGAATGTGGCAGCATTTATCTGCCCCACCACGAGGGCCATTAATATCAGACAGCCGCACTTTTATTCGCATGATGTTCTCATCTCGGGCGCTTAGTGCAAAGCCCAGTCGTCGTTTAACGTGGCCGCGTAAAACACTCGTCAGGGGAAAATTGCGTGCTTGAATATCGATCTGCATCGTCGTCTCCGTTGTAGGGTCTGGTGATAGTCAGTGCCTAGGTTAGGCTTGTCTCAAATTTCAAACAAGTCGAATATTTTTGCTATACTGTTCGTATTTATCGAAGTGTAATCAGGGTGATGATTAACTATAAACACCTTCACTATTTCTGGGTGGTGGCAAAAGAGGGCGGCGTTGCCCGCGCCAGTGAGCGACTGCACCTGACACCTCAGACCATCAGCGGACAGCTTAGTCTGCTGGAGGAGAACTTGGGAGATGCGCTGTTTAACCGCGTCGGACGAAATCTGGAAATGACAGAGACAGGTCGACTGGTGTTTAGCTATGCAGATGAGATCTTTTCCCTGGGCGGTGAGCTGGAAGAGGTGGTGCGCAATCTTCCCTCCGACAGACCGCTGATATTCAAGGTTGGCGTGGCCGATGTGGTGCCAAAGTCTATCGCTTATCGTCTGTTGGCCCCGGCTCTGCAATTACCTGTGTCTGTACGCATCATCTGTCGGGAGAACAGCATCGAGTCGCTTCTAGCCGAATTGGCCGTACATCGTGTCGATCTTGTGATCGCTGACGGCCCCATTCCATCTGGTGTGAATGTGCGCGGATTCAATCACTCTCTGGGTGATTGTGGTATCACTTTTTTTGCGATTCCCCAGCTGGCGCGTAAGCTCATTAAAAACTTTCCGCATAGTCTCACTGGTGCACCACTGCTGTTACAGGGTGAAATGACGGTGGTACAGGGCCGATTGCTGAAGTGGTTTGAGAGGCTCAATATTCATCCGCAGATTGTGGGCGAGTTTGATGACAGCGCTCTAATGAAAGCCTTCGGACGGGCTGGCACCGGAGTTTTTATCGCACCTACCCCCATTGCTGAGGAAGTAGAAAAACAGTACGGCGTGGAGGTGATTGGCCAGACTGACGAGGTGCGCGAACAATTTTACGCAATTTCTGTAGAACGCAAAATTTCCCATCCGGCGGTATCCGCGATCACAGAAGCGGCGAGGGAGTGGTTGTTTAAGAATGTCCCGCCGAGGCGTAGGTAAAGCAAGAATGTGGAGGGTTCTGTCGCAAACTTTCAGCAAGGGCGAACTGCTTCCATGAATTTCTGTCATTTCATGCCGCTAGGGCATAGAACTGCTGTGCCGAGGATATATAGCCCCCAGCGACCATCTGTCCTTTACAGATCATCCGAACCAGTTCGATGCCAGCCAAGGTCCGTTGAGCAGACCAGAAACTATGGAACCCCATCATCGGCTTGGTAATTCTCTTCACGCCGCGATGGTCTTGCTCCACTATGTTGTTCAACCTAACCCAAGTTTGCGTTTTCCAAGACCAAAAACTCGGTAAGTTATTGATTATTTCATTTCGGAAAAATAAATTTTGCGTAAACTCATGATGTTAAAAATCATTTGTCATTTGTAGAGCCATAATCGCAAGATCTCCCATTGACATTTCGGTCAACCTTGTCCAAGATTTTCTAAGAGCGGCGCTAACCCTCTATCGGAATTCAAAATGCAAAATTTGTAGTGCCATAATAAATTTTAAGTAATTGAATTTTAAGGAAACACCTATACGAATTCGCAAACTTGGGCTAATGTATTTCACGCTAAATACCGCAAAAAATAGTTATCCAAAAAAAACCCCGCAACGCGGGGTTTTTAGAGGGATGACTCAAGGGGTGGAGAGAACTCCGCCCCTCTGCACCCTTCGTCTCCTCTTAACCGGGGAGTACATCCTCAGCCTGAGGACCTTTCTGCCCCATGGTGACCACCATGGTGACTCTCTGCCCTTCATGAAGTGTTTTTCTTCCACCCTCGCCGGAAATGGCGCTGTAGTGAACAAAGACATCTTTACCGCTTGCCTGTTCAATAAATCCAAAACCCTTCTCATCATTGAACCACTTCACGGTACCTTCTATACGATCTGACATATTACTCTCTATAAATATATTTGTGCTGACAACCAGCGTTTTCACCAATCCCAGCGGGGGGATCACTTACAGGGAAATCTCCATGCCCCTGAAGTATACCTAATTGCAACTAAAAAAACAGTGCAAATATCTTTTCGCTTAAAAGAGTTCACGGGTCATCGTCTCCACCTCTTCCTGGGTCACCGCCAGCGCAGAGGATGAACCCTCGGGCGTAACCGGGGCAAACTCTTCCCGAAAGATCTCAAGGATCGCATCCGGGTTATCGGCAGAGGCGATAGTTCCCCGCTCTTTATCGATACGCAGGGTCACCATCCCCGGTGGCTGTTCCATTGTCGCCTCGGGCATCCCCTCCAGCGCAACACGCATATAGTCGATCCAGATCGGCAGCGCCGCCCGCCCCCCTGTCTCGTATGCCCCCAAGGTGGAGGGTTGATCAAACCCGACCCAACTGGTGGCGACAATACGGCTGTTAAAACCACTAAACCAGGCGTCGCGTTGATCATTGGTGGTACCGGTCTTGCCGGCGAGATCCGATCTTGCCAACTCTCTCGCCTTGCGTCCGGTGCCGTACTGGATTACATCCTGGAGCATACTACGCACCAGATAGATATTACGCGCCTCAACCACTCTTGGCGCCACTTTCTGGGGGGGTATGCCGTAGCCCGCCTCTGCCACCGGATCTTCCGCTGGGAAGGGTGCTTCTGCTTCTGCTTCTGCTTCAACGCCTCCCGCAGTCGCGTCAGAAATATCCCCTTCAGGACAGTGGTGGCAGACCGTGGCAGGATTGGCGCGCATCACCACTCCACCGTAGCTGTCCTCGACATGGGTGATTAGATACGGCTCTACCCGATAACCGCCGTTGGCCAGTACCGCATATCCCCGTACCAGTTCATAGGGGGTGAGGGAAGCGGTACCCAGGGCGAGGGAGAGGTTATGGGGTAACTGCTCGGGATCAAAGCCAAACTGCTGCAACTGATGCAGCGCTTTGGGGACACCGATACTGCGCAACAGCCGAATTGAGACCAGGTTTCGCGATTTGGTGAGGGCGAGGCGCATTCGGGTCGGCCCGAAAAATTTGCCACTATAGTTCTCTGGTCGCCACTCCCCTTCAAGGTAGGGGTCATCAAAGACCACCGGCGCATCATTGATGAGAGAGGCGGTGGTAAAACCGTTCTCCAGTGCCGCCGAGTAGATAAATGGTTTCAGGTTTGAGCCGGGTTGACGCCGTGCCTGTGTCACCCGATTAAATTTACTCTGATAGAAGTTGAAACCGCCCACCAGCGCCAGAGTCGCTCCGTCATCCGGGTTGAGTGAGATCAGCGCCCCGGAGACCTGCGGGATCTGCGCCAACTCATAACGGATCGTCATCCCCTCCTCCCCTTCTACCTGACGCGGATAGAGCCGAATCACCTCCCCCGGTTGCAACAGCTCTTGAGCAGTCGTAGGTGCTGCACCACGGCGATTGACACTGATGTAGCGCCGCGCCCACGAGACCCCCGCCCACGGCAGCGTCACCACCTCTCCCCCCAGCAGGCCGACGGTGGTCTCTTTTCCGCTCTCATCAAAACCGAGAACCACCCCGGGGAGGAGTCCCCCCTCTTCGACAAAAGGTTCAAGTAGCGACAACCACTGCTGCTGCAGTGGCTTCCCCGTCACCTCCAGTCGTGCTTCAACGCCACGATAACCGTGTCGCTGTTCGTAATTGACCAGGTTCTCCACGACGGCTGCATTGGCGGCGCGCTGCAGTTTGGATTCAATGGTGGTGTAGACCCGATAGCCATCGTTGTAGGCGTCCTCCCCATACTGCTCTACCATCTGCGACCGAATCATCTCTGCAACATAAGGGGCTTCAAGCTCTATCTGGGTCGAATGGGGGGCAGCAGTTACCTCTGTACCCTCCGCCTCTCTCCGCTGTCGGGCGGTGATCATCCCCAGTTCGTGCATCCGGCGTAGAACATAGTTTCGACGAATAAGCGCTTTTTCCGGGTTGGCAATGGGGTTGGAGGTGGAGGGGGCCTTGGGTAGCCCAGCCAACATCGCCACCTGCGCCAGGGTCAGTTCTGCCAACTCTTTTCCGTAGTAGACATCGGCCGCTGCCGCCATGCCGTAGGCCCGTTTGCCGAGATAGATCTTATTGAGATAGAGTTCGAGAATCTCCTCTTTACTCAGCTCCTGTTCGATCTTGATCGAGAGAAGAATCTCGTTAATCTTACGCAGATAGGTCTTTTTTCGGCTTAAAAAGAAGTTTCGCGCAACCTGCATCGTGATCGTACTCCCCCCCTGCCCCTTCTTTCCGGTGCGAAGCAGATGGTAGACCGCACGCGCCAGACCCATCGGGTCAACCCCGTAGTGCTGATAAAAGTTCCCATCTTCCGAGGCGATCACCGCTGCCGTCAACAGCGAGGGAAACTGATGATAGGTGAGCGGTGTCCGTTTCACCTCTCCAAACTCGGCGATAAGATCCCCTTCGCGACTGAATACCCGCAGCGGCACATTGAGCTTGGTCTCGCGCAACAGCTCTATACTGGGCAGTTTGGGGTTGAGATAGAGGTATCCCCCGGTGATCACCCCGACACCAGCGATCGTCAGGATCAGGGTCAGGGCCAGCAACCAGACAAAAAAGCGTCGCATACAAAATACTCATCAACAGTCAAATCAGATCCCTATTATAGATCAAGGCGGGAACCGGTTACGCTATACTTCCTCGCTTCAACCCATATCAGAAACTATCAGCCCGGAGAAGTGTACGCTGTGACCACCCCTGCCAAAACCGAGAAGCCGTGGACCGGCCGTTTTAACCAACCTACCGACCAGTTTGTCGAGGCGTTTACCGCTTCGGTCTCTTTCGATCAGCGGATGTATCGTCAGGATATCGCCGGCTCCATCGCCCACGCCACCATGCTGGAAGCGACCGGTATCCTCACCCGGAGTGAGCGCGATCAGATTATCACCGGCTTGCAGGAGATTGAGAGAGAGATCGAGGCGGGTGACTTTCCGTGGTCGATCTCGCTTGAAGATCTCCACATGAATATCGAAAGCCGGCTCACCGCCCGCATCGGCGCCAGCGGTAAGAAGCTCCACACCGGCCGCTCCCGCAACGATCAGGTCGCCACCGATGTCCGCCTCTATCTACGGCAGGAGATCGACGCTATTGAGGGGTTACTACGGCAGCTTCAGCAGGCACTCATCACCTTGGCTAAAGAGGAGGCAGAGACCATTATGCCCGGCTTCACTCACCTTCAGACGGCGCAGCCGGTCACTTTTGGCCACCATATGCTCGCCTGGAACGAGATGCTGCAGCGCGATCGCCAGCGGCTGCTGGAGTGCCGCAGCCGCACCAACACCCTCCCCCTCGGTGCCGCAGCACTGGCCGGGACCACCTACCCTATCGACAGGGAGATGACCGCTACCCTTCTTGGGTTTGAGGCGATCTGCAGTAACTCTCTTGATGCGGTCTCGGATCGCGACTTCGCCATTGAGTTCACCTCGTGGGCTTCCCTGCTCATGGTCCATCTCTCCCGATTTTCTGAAGAGCTGGTGCTCTGGAGTTCTGCCCAGTTTGACTGGGTCGATCTCGGCGACAGCTTCTGCACCGGCTCATCGATTATGCCGCAGAAGAAAAACCCCGATGTCCCGGAGCTGGTACGGGGCAAGAGCAGCCGTGTTATCGGTAACCTCACCACCCTCCTCACCCTGATGAAGTCGCAACCTCTCGCCTATAACAAGGATAATCAAGAGGATAAAGAGCCTCTATTTGACACCATCGATACGGTCAAAGGGTCGCTCAAGGTCTACGCCGCGATGATGGCCCAGATCACCCTCAAGCGGGAGAAGATGTACGCTTCGGCAGAGAGTGGCTTTGCCACCGCCACCGATCTTGCCGACTATCTGGTTCGGGGCGGGATCCCCTTTCGTGACGCCCATGAGATCGTCGGCAAGAGTGTCAGCTACGCCATCGACAAGCAGTGCGATCTCGCACAGCTCGAACTGAGTGAGTTGCAGCAGTTCTGTGCAGAGATTAAAGAGGATGTCTTTAGCGTACTCACCCTCGAGGGTTCAGTCGCCGCACGCAACCACCCTGGGGGTACCGCCCCGGAGCAGGTGAAAGCGGCAGCCAAGAGGGCGATTACCCTCCTTCAGCAAGTGAGCTAACTATAGAGTAACCAGAGAGTCTGATAGGGGGCGAGCTGCAGCGCCTTCCCGCCACCGGTGATCTCTTCTCCGGAGATCACCTCTCGCTGCAGCGATTTTCCGGCGGGCGCCGGGGGGAGTGCCACCTCGACCCCCTCTCCACTAAGGTTACTTAACGCGAGAAGGGCACTCTCGCCATCAAGTGCGTGGCGCCATAGGGCAAACAGCGCTTCACCTAGGTCGACCACCTCCTCTCCCGCCTCGGGATGAAACAGTGTCAGCTCCTGGCGTAACTGCAGCAGCCGCTTCAGCTCACCAAAGATTCTGGCGTGAATCGAACTTTTATCGCTAAGACGGGCCATCAACAGATCATAGTTCCAGCGGTGACGGTTGATGGAGCGGGGGTGCCCCGTAACCGCAACCCCTTCAAGGTCGTTGGGGGTCGCCATTAACCCCTGAAAATAGAGTGCCGGTACTCCCCGTAGCGCAAACATGATGGTGTGTGCCAGCACAACCCGCGCCACGACCTCGTGACTCGTCGCTCCTCCCTTATCCCCCATCGCATCGACAAAAGAGATGTTGATCTCGTAGGGAGCCTCATTTTCACTGAGACGAAGACTGGCATAGCCTCCACGAGCCTGCATCTGCGCCACCACTGCGGTGACCTCCGCCAGCGGCAGGGTCTCGGCGGCAGCCCAGATGGCGACCCCCTCATGGGTATCGAGAAAATTGAGGTAACTGCACCCTGCAGGCAGCGGATTGCGCATCTCTAGCCACTGACGAAGATAGCGGCTCTCTCCACGATGAATGGCGTGTATCAGCAGTGGCGCCAGTGCGTACTGACACACCATCTGACTCTCTTCTGCAGCGTTAAGATAGCTGCTGTTATCTGTCGCCGAGAGGTGGGTCTCTGCCAGCAGTATCGATCCGGGGGCAGCGGCGGCCATCACCTCCCGAAACAGTTTGACCACGGCGTGGCTCTGGGGCAGGTTGAGACAGGTGCTTCCCAGCTCTTTCCAGAGGTAGGCCACCGCATTCAGTCGGATGAAGCGGTTACCTTTGCTGAGATAGAAGAGGAGGATATCGATCATCTCAAACAGCAGCTCTGGATTGCGATAGTTGAGATCCACCTGATTGTGGTGAAATGAACTCCAGAGATAACGGACCCCGCGCCGAGTGTGAACCTCGTTCAGTAACGGAGATTTACTGCTACGAACCACCGAGCTGAGATCGCTCTCGGGGGGCATCTCGATAAAGTAGTCACATCGCGGCTTCATCCCGTTAATGTAGTCACTAAACCAGTCACTTTCGCGTGAAATATGGTTGGCCATGAGATCGGTCATCAGGTCAAATTCCTGACCGATCTGCTCAATATCATACCAACTCCCATACTCAGGCGAGACAGCACGGTAATCGATCACCGATAGTGCGCCATCACTACTGTGCGGCAGATAAGAGAGGAGATGAATCGTCGAGAAGATCCCCTGCAGCTGCTGCTGGAGAAAATAGGAGAGGGTCTGAAGCGGATGTTTATCGCGGCAGATACTATCGCCAAAGGTGACCATGACCGCATCTCGCTCACTCCACTCGGGGTAACTGTGTTCGCCATGGAGCTTACTGAAGGCGAACAACTTTCCACGCAGACGCATGGTGAGTGTTTTGCGTAATTTTTTACCGTAGAGCAGCTCAAAATAGCTACCACAACGGTCACTAAACCCTTCGGAAAACTCAATCACAACGCTTCATCCCAGCACAGATCCCTTGTGGCAAAATTTCGAAAGAGAACGGCAGCCTATCCTCCCCACCCTCTTCCTGCGGAAGAGGGAGTTTGGGGGGATAGGTCAGAACCGTCACCTTCCGATAGAGCGGCCACGGCAAGAGAATAGTGAATAGAAAAACTCATCTCTCTCACCATTTCTGCATTAGCGTGAAATCCATTAGCGTAACCATTCACTCCCCTGGCCTATTTT
>JADFYS010000479.1 GCA_015232955.1 Gammaproteobacteria bacterium | reverse complement strand
AGTGGCTGAAGATTACCCACCATCCCACTGCAGGCCCGCTGTCTGCAACCATTATCTAAACCTGTAACCCTCTTAAGGAGCACGAACAAAATGGCAACGGTCTCTCGTGTCAAAGAACTCTATGCTGGTAAAGCAAAGTCGGTCTATACCACCCAAGATCCGAATCGCCTGATTCTCCATTTTCGCAACGACACCTCCGCCTTTGATGGCGAAAAGATTGAGCAACTAGAGCGCAAGGGGATGGTCAATAACCGTTTTAACGCCTTCATCATGGAGAGGCTTGAAGCGGCTGGTATTCCCACCCAGCACGACCATCTCCTCAGTCAAGAGGAGAGCGTAGTCAAGGCTCTGGATATGATCCCGGTAGAGTGTGTAGTCCGCAATATTGCCACTGGATCTCTGGTGAAGCGACTGGGCGTCCCCGACGGGATGGATCTCTCCCCCCCCACCTTTGAATTTTTTCTGAAAAACGACGCCCTTCACGATCCGATGATTAACGACTACCACATCCTCACCTTCGGCTGGGCGAGCGGTGAAGAGATCGAGACGATGAAACGCCTCACTTTCCAGGTAAACGGGGTGCTAACCGCCCTCTTTAGAGATGCAAAGATGTTGCTGGTGGACTACAAACTGGAGTTTGGCCGCTATCAGGGGGAGCTGGTTCTGGGAGATGAGTTCACCCCCGACGGCTGTCGTCTCTGGGATAGCGATACCCGCAATAAACTGGATAAGGATCGCTTCCGTCAGGGGCTGGGAGGAGTAGTTGAGGCCTACGAAGAGGTGGCGCACCGTCTTGGGGTCGATCTTGACAGCCCGCTCTAAAAATCGCGCCCCTTCCGATGAGTAACCACCGCGAAGATATCATCTATACCGGCGAAGCGAAGAGCCTCCACGGTCTGTTCCGGGTCAGACTCAGCCGCAGCCGGCATAAGATCGCCTACCAGCAGTTTAACAAAGAGCGTCGAGAGTGGCAGAGTTACAGCTGGGGAGAGATTGCGGAGAGAGTCGCCGCCTGGCAGGAACGGCTACGCCAACAGTCCCTCAACAGTGGGGATCGGGTAGCGGTTAGCCTGCGTAACGGTGTCGAATGGATCGCCTTTGAACAGGCGGCGCTGGCTCTTGGGCTGGTAGTGATCCCGCTCTATACCGATGACCGCGCGGACAATATCGCCTATATCATTGAAGATGCGGCGGTAAAGTGTCTTCTCCTTCAGGACGAGGCGCGATGGCGCCGTATCGCCCCCTCAATCCCTGAAAACAGTCCACTACAGGCGGTCTTCCTTCAGGAGGGGGAGGTTACAACCGAGAGCAATATCTGCCCCATCTATCCAGTGAAGGAGTTTGATTCACCCCCTCCTCCCCTCACTCACTTCTCTGCCAGCCCCAACACCCTCGCCACCATCGTCTACACCTCTGGCACTACCGGACGCCCGAAGGGGGTGATGCTCAGCCATGCCAACATTCTCGAAAATGTCCATGTCTCTCTCACAATGCTCTCCATCTATGCCGATGATCTCTTTCTCTCCTTCCTCCCCATCTCCCATATGCTGGAGCGGATGGGGGGCTACTACCTGCCGATGATGACCGGCTCTTCGGTCGCTTTCTCCCGCTCTATCCCGCAGTTAGCGGAAGATATCTCTACCCTGCAACCGACAATCATGATCGCAGTCCCCAGGATCTTTGAACGGATCTTTGGTCGCATTCAGAGTCGACTCGATGCGGGCAGCTTCATCAAAAAGAGTCTGTTTCAGGCTGCGGTCAGCGTAGGCTGGAGCCGTTTTCTCTACCAACAGGGGAGAGGATCGTGGCGGCCAACACTCTTGGCGCACCCTCTTCTCGATCGTCTGGTGGGGAGCAAGGTGAGAGCACAATTGGGGGGTAAATTGCGCCTGACCGTCAGTGGTGGCGCACCGCTCTCTGCGGATGTCGCCCGTCTCTTTACCGGCCTCGGGATTACCCTCCTTCAGGGGTACGGTCTCACCGAGACCAGTCCGGTGATTTCGGTCAATCTGCCCCACGCCAACCGACCTCAAACCGTGGGCCGACCGGTTGCCGGGATTAAGAC
>JADFYS010000478.1 GCA_015232955.1 Gammaproteobacteria bacterium | reverse complement strand
GAAATACAGTGTTTCCAACTATCTTGGGTATAAATAGTAGCAAAATGGGGCGAGAGGAGGCTTTTGACAGAGGTTTTGCCGCAGTTCATGACGCAGCGCGGTGGGAAAGGGGAGAACCCCCCACATCCCCCCTCCTCTGGGGGGAAGATGTGGGCGGGTTATATATATAGGATCTAGATTATTGATCTTCTGGGCACTTGTTGAGCTCGGTATCTCTGTTCGGATACTCCAGACAAAAATCGTCTGCACCGGTGGCCGATGTAATTGGCTGCCCCTGATAGGTCGCTGTAATCACTTTCATCTTGGTGATGTCCAGCCTGTCGTTTGCACAGGCCTTCATGGCCGCCTTCTGACACGCCTCAAGACTATCTGCCGCCTTGTATTTTACGCAGGACTGCTCGCCGTTACATTTTTTGTAACTAATAGCTTCTTGTCCGGCACAGGCGGTACGGGTGTAGTGTACCGCGCAATCGGTCATCTCTTCTGCCAGCACTGCATTGGACAACAACATGAACGCCGCAGAAAGTAATACGATTATCTTCATCTCCATCCCCATATTCGTTAAGCAATTGAAAAAATACCCATTTTCTTCACGCATCATTTATCTTTGAAAATGACGGGTGAAAGCGGAAGCATAGGAGTGTTAACCCACAATAGCAAGCGATATTGATGCAATGCTATTAAGTTAGTGACTGCGAAGGGATGTCCACCCCGATTGACGGGTGTCGATGGCATGGACGCCATCGTCAAGCCCCCATGGATGGGTTTACGGCGTCCCGCCAATCGGGTAGCGGACATCCCCACCCTTAACTCAATGACATTGTCCTCAACCCCGCAGGCGAACACCGTGAATTCCACTGTCTCTAACTATCTTGAGTATACTGCTGCATGGGGTGGGTCAACAGGGTAGAGGTGGTACAATGAAATCATCTGGTATTCAGGAGGAGAAGGGTGTGAACAGGAGAGCTAGTCTTATCGATGATCTGGTTCAGCGGGTGGAAAAGATCCTCCCCAAAGAGCCGAGGCTGATGAAAGAGGAGATGGAGGAGCACCTCAAGGCGGTGCTGCACTCTGCGTTTGATAAAGCGGAGCTGGTGACTCGGGAGGAGTTCGATATCCAGGCGAGGGTGCTGGCCCGGACACGACAGAGTGTTGATGCGCTTAAACGGCAGCTGGAGAGCCTTGAAGCCCGGCTTGACCAACGCGATCTTGGTGATTAGTTGTTGAGAGTGATGCAACCGATTTGCGGTAGAGTGTCGTAGTCCGGTGGGGCTAGCAACACTCTATACCCGTGCTGTGGTAGGGATCACCGCGGCAGAAGTGACGGTCGAGACCCATCTTGCCAACGGTCTTCCCGGATTTTCTATTGTCGGGCTGCCGGAGATGGCGGTTCGGGAGAGTAAGGAGCGGGTGCGGGCAGCGATCCAGAATAGCCGCTTTGAGTTTCCGGCGCGACGGATCACGGTCAACCTCGCTCCGGCAGATCTCCCAAAAGAGGGGGGGAGCTACGACCTCGCTATCGCCCTCGGTCTATTGGCGGCATCGGGTCAGATCGCCAGCGATCAGCTTCAGCGTTATGAGTTTGCAGGGGAGCTGGCACTCAGTGGGGAGTTGCGAGGAGTGCGGGGTGTATTGCCGATGGCGCTGCAGTGCGCCGAAAGTGGTCGTGCCTTTATCGTTGCCCGCCCCTCTGCCTCCGAGGCGGCACTGGTTGAGGGGGCGGAGATCCTGCCGGCAGCCTCCCTGCTTGAGGTCACTTCTCATCTAAATGGTCAGCAACTGCTCACTTCAGAGGTGACTCCGCCAGAGGAGAGGGTTGTGGTTGCTGCAGAACCGACTGTCGACATGGCCGATATCTGTGGTCAGCATCAGGCGAGAAGGGCGCTGGAGATCGCTGCTGCAGGGGGGCACAATCTCCTCTTTTTCGGCCCTCCCGGAACCGGTAAAACGATGCTCGCCAGCCGGATGGCCACTATCTTACCGGAGATGAGCAGTGAAGAGGCGCTGGAGAGTGCTACCGTCACCTCTATCAGCAGCCGAGGCTTTGATATCTCTGCGTGGCGCTGTC
>JADFYS010000477.1 GCA_015232955.1 Gammaproteobacteria bacterium | reverse complement strand
AAAAGAAATAGGAAAAGTGTTTTTTTTAAGTGCGAAATCTAAGGGATAAGCGAAGCGCATCCACCAAATTTCGGGCTGTCTTGGGTATATTTGGGTGCTGGTCCAATCTGCGTAGCTAACCGAGATGGATGCCGACCACCGTCTTCAGACTGGCAATCGTCTGATCCTGTAGCTCGAGGAGGGTGGCGACCTGCTGTTGTAGTTCCAGCTCGGTCAGCTCCTGGCGGTTGGCGATCAGTTGGCGCGCATGGTTCTTTAGCTGCTGGAAGTGGTGGAGGGTGGTCTGCATTCGCTCTTCACCGTGAATAAGTCGCGACTGATGGCGAACCAGAGTCTCGACAAAGGTGCACTCTTTCATCTTTTGCAGCGGGTTAGGGTGACGATCTTCAAGTAGTTGCTGCTGCATCTGGTGTATCCAGCTGCGGAGGCGGACGACAGCGGTGATCAGCGCTTGGTCATCTGCGGAGAGTGTGCCGTGTTGGCTCAGACTGGGGTCTGGCTGCCACTGCCGTAGCCACGGGATCACCTCTGCTGCCGGCATCGGTCTGGAGATACAGTAGCCCTGAAGGTGGCGACACCCCAGTTGTGAGAGGATAATGGCGTGGCTTGGCGACTCGACCCCCTCGGCGATCACCTTCATCCCGAAGGCGACAGAGAGGCTGAGGATACCGGTGACAATAGTGAGATCATCGGCATCGTGGAGCATATCGCGGACAAACCCTTTGTCGATCTTCAGGTGGTTGGCGGGCAGCCGTTTGAGATAGACGAGAGAGGAGTAGCCGGTACCGAAATCATCCAGGGCGATGGAGAGACCCAAATCACGGCACTGCTGCAGCCGTTGCGAGATGGTATCGATGTCTGTGAGGGTACTACTTTCCACTATCTCGAGTTCGAGCAGGGCAGGGTCGAGACGGGGATAGCGGCAGAGGAGGGCGGCAATCTCTTCGACAAAACGATCCTGTTGCAGCTGCCTGGCGGCAACATTGACACTGACCGGGAGTGAAAGCCCCTGATCCTGCCACTGCACCATCTGCTCCATGGCGCTCTCCAGCACCCAGCTACCTATCTCCTCCATCAGGGAGTGTCCCTCCACCAGAGGCAGAAACTCTGCGGGGGCGAGAACACCCTGCTGCGGGTGGTTCCAGCGCAGCAGCGCCTCAAACCCTTCGATCTCACCGCTCCGGGTGTCGAATTTGGGCTGGTAATAGAGACGAAGCTCCTTCTCTTGCAGCGCCTGTTGCAGACGACCGATGGAGCCGGAGTAGAGCTGAGTGAGCCGCTTCTGATGTGGTTCGTAGATCTGATAGCGGTTCTTCCCCAGCCGTTTGGCGCCATACATCGCCTCATCCGCCTGCCGCAGCAGCTGCTCTGCCCCCAGCTCCTCCGACTGAGGGTAGAAGGTCACCCCGATGCTGGCGGAGACGGTCAGGGGGTGGCGGTCGAAGGTGACCGGGGGGGCACTGATGATCGCCAACAGTCGTTGCAAGAGTTCGATCTCACTCCCACGCTGGCTGACATCGGGAAGGAGGATAATAAACTCATCACCGCCAATGCGGGCAACGGTGTCGCCATCGCGTAGCGTCTGCTCCATTCTCTTGGCCAGAACCTGCAACAGATAGTCCCCCGCCTCGTGGCCAAAACGATCATTGACCGCCTTAAAGCCGTCGAGATCCAGAAAGAGAAGCGCCAACTGCTGCTTTCGTCTATTGACCTGTTTGAGTGCCGTTTGAAGGCGATCGATAAGAAGAAAGCGGTTGGGCAGCCCGGTGAGGTTGTCGTAGTGGGCCAGCGCCTCTAACTGCTGCTCCTTCGCCTTGAGTGTGGTGATATCCGTAAAGAGGCAGATGAGGCGGTCGCTACTATCCGGGGCGTTTTCGATGCGGGTCACACTGAGCTGAAGGAAGCGATCCACACCCCCATTGTGAAGCTCAATCTCACCACTCCAGTGGGAGTTTTTTGCGATGTCGTGCCAGAGATCGCGCAGCGCCTCATCGCCACCGATGGCGGTTAGCAGTTGGCGCAGGGTGGCACCGACAATGCGCTCTTTGACCACAGCCAGTATCCTGCAG
>JADFYS010000476.1 GCA_015232955.1 Gammaproteobacteria bacterium | reverse complement strand
AGTTACAGTAGATCTGGATTCCCGCTTGCGCGGGAATTGACGGTTGTAGACGGATAGCGATAGCAGGTCACCCCTTCGCCTAAACAGTTACAATAACTTTTTATTAAATAATTTCATTAATTAGATATTTTCCGTTCCAGCGCTATTTCTGGGCGGGTTAAATATCCAGCCCCCCCAACCGCGCAGAGACATAACGGCGATAACTGCGGCGACCCAACAGGTAACTCAACAGTATTGCGATGGTCAGCGTTAGCAGCAGATAGCCGGGCTGACACATCTTAGCCAGCAAGCCACCACCCCCTAATGACTCTTCACGCTGCAGCCTCTCCTGCAAGGTAACAATGGTCTTATCCCGAGCGAAGAGATCCTCTTCCAGTTTAAGATTGACCTGTTGCACTTGGCGGAGAGTTGCCGCTTGCTGCTCAATCTCCTCTACCTTCTGAGCAACTGCCGCTTCGATCTTCTTCCGCTGTTGTTGCAGCTGCTGCTGCCAGGCGGTCTCACGCTGCTTCACCTCCTGCTGCAGCGCCTGAAGCTGATCTCGTGGCGCCAGCTCGCGTAGCAGATACTTCTGCTGCATCCACCCCTCTTTGCCATCTTCGGTTCGGATCTGGTAGTACTCCCCCTTCTCCCCAAGGATCTCCAACCGATCTCCGGTCTTGACCACCACCAGGGTATTGGCATCTGAGTCTGGCTCTAACCGCACCCCGACTCGCAGCTCTTTGTCGGTAATATAGCCATAATCGGCAGCCACAGCCCCCGCAGAGCCGAGCAGGATGAATAGAACCCCCCAGACGAAGTGACCGCGCCTACTCCTCATATCGTTGACATCCTCAATCAATTCTCCTAATTAGCCACCAACGGCTGCCGAGACCACGGCCAGCCAGAAGGGAAGAGTAAACAGACTAAGAACCATGGTCAAGGTGACCGCCATCGCATAGAGGTGACTATCGAGCCGATAGCGGTCGGCGATCACCAGACCCAACACCATACTCGGCATCGCCCCTTCGAGAACTACCGCGGTAAAGTAGAAGGGAGAGAGGGCGAGCCAACTACCGAGCAGATAGACCAATAGCGGTGTAAGCAGCAACTGAATCACCACCACCGGCATGATAATACGAACCTCCCCGCCCCACCCTTTCTGCCAGCGCAGACTCAACCCCAGTGAGAAGAGCATCAACGGGATCACCGCCACCGCCAACATCTCCAATAACCGACCCACCGCCGGAGGCTGCTCTACCCCGGTCAGATTGAGCAACAAGGCGATGGCCATCGCCCAGAGAGGAGGGACACGCAACAGCTGACGCCAGACCGCCTCCTCCGCCTTCACCCCTCCACAGTGCGCGGCAAACATCACACCCAGTGTCAGCAAAATCGGTGAACACGCCATCAGATCATACTGAATGGCAATCGCTCTCGCCTCACTTCCAAGGACACTCTCCAGAACCGGCAGTCCGAGATAGGTCGCATTGGGAAAAGCAGAAGCGAGAACCACCGCACCCAGCGCTGCCGGAGCGACCCGCCACACTCGGGGGCCAAAACGGAACCAGATCCAGGCCAGCGCCCCACCGCTAAACACTGCGCTTGCCGCCAGGAGAATCACCTTCAGCGTCGCCAGCGAAAGCGGTGATTGCCAGAGCACATCGAGAACCAGCGCTGGCAGCAGCAGCGCGTAGACAAACGAAGTGAGCGACCGGCGCAGAGTCTCTCCATCCAGCCCCAGAGGCTCTACACGACCCCAGATCACCCCGGCAAAGGCGAGCACCGTAGCGATGGTAATGACCTCTTCCATAGGGGGGGTTAGCTTCCGATGTGAACCGCAATTTCGCGTCGGGAGGGGTGGTGACGGTGCTCCCAAAGATAGATCCCCTGCCACACCCCCAGAGCCAACGCCGAATTGAGGATCGGAATCGAGAGCGTTGTAGCCGTTAAGGCTGCTTTAATGTGTGCCGGCATATCATCATCTCCCTCCAGGGTATGGGTATAGAGCGGATCCCCCTCCACCACCAGCCGATTTAACCACTGTTCGAGGTCACGGCGGGCCGATGGGTCGGCGTTCTCCTGAATCAAAAGA
>JADFYS010000475.1 GCA_015232955.1 Gammaproteobacteria bacterium | reverse complement strand
AAGTATCTGGCATGATCATTAGCGTGAAATACATTTCATAATCGAGGGTGACGCCGCACCATTCATGCAAGTTAGGAGGTTTTTAGGAGGGGAGGGCGTTACCGTTATACCCAAGAGAGTTGGAAACAGTGGGTTTCAGGGAGTCGAGAAGTGTGGCTATTCAAGGCATGAATCCGCATGTATAGTCATTCTATCCAAAGGCTTCATAACGCACGACTGCAAGGATGCAGGAGGTAGTGCGAAGTAGGAGCCAGAGCCGAGATGAGTCGCGCTTAACGGTTTTCTGGTACCAGCGTTTCAGGGTTCTTGGGGATAGCTCTATTTTTTCATGCCGTATTTCTGACGGAACTTATCGACTCGTCCTGCGGTATCTACCATCTTCTGTTTTCCTGTGTAGAAGGGGTGGCAGGCGGAGCAGACATCAAGGCTGAGATCCTTCATGGCGGTGGAATGGGTGGTAAAGCTGTTACCACAACTACAGGTTACGGTCACTTCAGCACTTTCTGGATGGATGTCGCTCTTCATGGGATTTAGCCTCAAAATTATCGACGCCGCCACACCAACTTTAGTGGTGCACCGCATCTGGTTGTGAAAAAAAAGGTGGGCGATTATAGCAATTCGGGGTAGATTTACAAGTGCTTCTAGCGCTTCATTGAATCGAAGAATTCGGCGTTGGTTTTACAGGTTTTGAGTTTATCATGGAGGAACTCCATCGCTGCCAGCTCTTCCATTGGGTGGAGTAGCTTGCGCAGAATCCACATCTTCTGTAGCTCGTCCGGTTTGATCAACAACTCTTCGCGCCGGGTACCGGAGCGGTTGATGTTAATGGCGGGATAGATTCGTTTTTCGGCGATCTGGCGGTCGAGGTGGAGTTCGCTATTCCCAGTACCTTTAAACTCCTCATAGATAACATCATCCATCCGCGAACCGGTGTCAATGAGAGCTGTGGCGAGGATGGTGAGGGAGCCGCCCTCTTCGATGTTTCTCGCGGAGCCGAAAAACCGTTTTGGCCGGTGGAGGGCATTGGCATCGACACCCCCGGTGAGCACCTTGCCGGAGGAGGGGACCACCATGTTGTAGGCGCGGGCGAGGCGGGTGATGGAGTCAAGAAGTATCACCACATCGTGTTTATGCTCTACCAGCCGTTTCGCCTTGGCAATCACCATCTCTGCCACTTGAACATGGCGGCTTGCGGGTTCATCAAAGGTGCTGGAGACCACCTCACCCCGTACAGAGCGCACCATTTCGGTCACCTCTTCCGGGCGTTCGTCGATAAGAAGAACTATCAGGTAACACTCTGGATTCTTGATGGTGATCGACTGGGCGATATTCTGGAGCATCATCGTCTTGCCCGCCTTGGGTGGGGAGACGATCAACCCCCGTTGCCCTTTTCCAATGGGGGCAACCATATCGATCACCCGAGCGGTGAGATCTTCAGTGCTGCCATTACCCTTTTCGAGAACGATCCGTTGATTGGCATGAAGTGGTGTTAGGTTTTCAAACAGAACTTTGTGCTTGGCGTTATTCGGGGCATCAAAATTGATCTGATCCATCTTGAGGAGAGCAAAATAGCGCTCACTCTCTTTAGGGGGGCGAATTTTGCCCGAGATGGTATCCCCGGTGCGGAGACCAAAACGGCGAATCTGGTTAGGGGAGATGTAGATATCATCGGGGCCGGCGAGGTATGAGCTGCTGGCAGAGCGAAGAAAGCCGTACCCTTCGTTGAGAATCTCCAGTACACCGTCACCATGGATATCGTCCCCATTCTTGGCCACTGCCTTGAGAATGGCAAAGATGATCTGCTCTTTGCGCGAACGGGACACATTTTCGATGCCCATCTCTGCGGCGATTTTCAGCAGTTCTGTGGCGGTGGAGGCTTTGAGTTCTGTTAGATTCATGGTGTTATTTTTGGAAGGTAAAGTAGCGGGATTCTCTGCCCGGAGATTGGGTTGGGAGGGTAGTATAAGGTTGAAATGTTTAGAACTTCACTCAGTGGTTGCTATACCCAAGATACCTGAAAACGCTGGTTCCAGAAAGCCGATAAGCGCGACTCTTCTCGGCTCTGGCTCCTGCTTCG
>JADFYS010000474.1 GCA_015232955.1 Gammaproteobacteria bacterium | reverse complement strand
ATTTGGAGCAAGATCCGTCGGAAATGAAACGGGGAGTGCACTTCTTTCTTGGAGGGAGGGATCTCGAGATGGTGACCATTCGCGAGCTGTTACTCGAGCAGCAGCAGCCATTTTCTGATCGCAATCAGTCGTGGGGTGCCACCGCCGGCCATTATGCAGATCTTTTGCCCGGGGTGATGGCCGCCGGGCTGCAACCGGTCTTTATTGAGCTGGAAAACGATCTCTCCCCTGCCCCTTCAGGGGCGATCTGGGTCGATCATCACGGTCCCCGCGCCGGGGCCGACGCCCCCACCTCGCTCGAGCAGATCTTTGCCCTGCTCGAGCTGCCGCCTTCGCGTTGGAGTCGCCACCTGGCACTGGTGGCGGCCAATGATCGCGGTTATATCCCGGCAATGGTGGCGCTGAAGGCGACCAGAGAGGAGATCGCTTCCATTCGCGAGAGTGATCGTCAGGCGCAGGGTGCAGAGCCTGCCGATGAGGCGGCGGCGACGGTCGCCCTGCAGCAGTTGCAGCAGTTTGCGGCGGGTGCTCTGACCGTGGCGCAGTTAGAGAGTGACCGTACCAGTCCGCTGGTTGATCGTCTGGATCCCGCTCTGGGGGGGGATGGGTTTCGTAATCTGTTGCTGTTTACCCCGAATGAGATCAACTTTTTTGGAACTGGCTCTCTGGTGACGGCCCTGGCAGAGGCGTTTGGCGGCTGGTATGGTGGCGCCTTGCCCGAGAAGTGGTTTTGGGGGGTGAATGGGGCGAATCAGCAACAGGCCGTTCAGCAGTTTCTGCTACAGCAGTTGGCGGCAACCCGGCAATGACCGACGCCACTTTTGATCTTCATCTCTGTCTGGTGTCGGAGTATGCCAGCGCCAACCTCACACCGCTGCTCGATCCCCGTTTTCGTCCGCAAGAGGTGGTTCTGCTCACCTCTGACCGTCTGGTTGAAGAGACTGCCTGGCTGCGCAATGTACTCCAGCCAAGCGGGTTGAGGATATCGGAGTTACAACTTGCGGATCCCTTTGACATCCAGGAGATTTCGCAGCAACTGGAGCAGTTTTTGCAAACGGTGGGTGAGCGCTCCATCGCCCTCAACGCCTCTGCCGGCAACCGGCCAATGGCGCTTGCCGCCTATGAGGTGTTCCGTCATCACAATCGTCCCATCTTCTATGTTCAGCCAGGTGAGGATCTCCTTTTCTGGCTCCATCCTTATTCCGCTGAAGGTCATGATCTGGCAGATCGGGTGCGTCTGCCGGCATTTCTATCGGCCTACGGTACCCGTGTCACCCAGCCCGGAGTTCGCCAGCCTCTGCATGCCGATCTTCGGCAGTTAACCGCGCGGTTGATCGAACAGGTTGAGGCGTGGCAACCGCTTCTTGCGGCCCTCAACTGGCTTGCGAGCCGGACCGATAGTGCACTTCGCTCACCGCCAATCCCGGATCACCTCAACCGGGACGATTCGTTTCACCAGCTTCTCTCCCTCTTCGCCGAGAATAGTCTGCTCTTGGTTGAAGATAACCGGCTCTGTTTTCGGGATGACGACAGCCGCTTCTATGCCAACGGTGGCTGGCTGGAGGAGCATGTCTATGGCACGCTTTTCGGGCTGCGCCGCAAGCTGCGCATTCAGGATCTTGCCAAGGGGGTTGAAGTGGAGCGGTCGACCCGACGCGGCGTCTCCCGCAACGAGCTGGATGTCGCCTTTCTCGCCAATAACCGTCTCTATCTGGTGGAGTGTAAAACCAAACGCTGGAGTGGCCCCGATGACGCGGTGGGGGACGGCAGCAGCGCCCTCTACCGTCTGGATACCCTGCAGCAGCTTCTGGGGGGCGTTGATGGCAGCGCTATTCTTGTGAGCTATCGTGATGTTGGCAACGCGGTTCGCCGACGCGCCGAGGATCTGGAGATTGCGATATGTGCAGGGAGGGAGCTCTCCTCCCTCCCCCACCTTCTGCAGCGGTGGGTTCTTTAGCGTGGTTATGGCGTTGTCAACAGGCCCGAGCTCAAAGCTATTAGGTTAGTGACTGCGAAGGGATCTCCGCTACCCGATTGACGGGTGTCGATGGCATGGACGCCATCGTCAAGCCCCCATG
>JADFYS010000473.1 GCA_015232955.1 Gammaproteobacteria bacterium | reverse complement strand
GTTGTCGTTACTGATGGCAGCCGTGGGCTGGTGGTGGTCAGGATCACCACCGCAATACACCGGAATCGACTACGCTCAGCGGGTAGATGACTATCGGGGGGTGCCGCTTCGTCTCTTTACAACCGACCATGGAGCGTGGCGGTTTCCTGTGGATCTTCAGGCGCTGGACCCCCGTCTGCTAGAGGCGCTTTTGCGCATCGAGGATAGCCGTTTTTATCACCACCACGGGGTTGATCCCCTCGCGGTGATTCGCGCCGTGTGGCAATTACTGACGCAAGGGCGAGTGGTCTCCGGCGCTTCGACCATCACAATGCAGTTGATCCGCCTGTTACGACCCCAGCCGCGGACGGTGGCGAACAAAATGGCGGAGATGGCAGCGGCACTGCAGCTAGAGCGGCAGTTGCCTAAAGAGGAGATCCTCGCCCTCTACCTGACCCTCACCCCCTACGGTGGCAATCTCCAGGGGGTAGTGGCGGCGTGCCGCTTCTATTTTGGCAAAGATCCGCAGCGACTGACACTGTCGGAGATCGCCCTGCTTATCGCTCTTCCTCAGGCACCGGAACGGCGACGACCGGATCGCCACCCCCAACAGGCAGAGGTTGGGCGGCGTCAGGTACTGCAGCGACTCCTTGAGGTCGGAGAGATTAGCGGCGAAGAGTATCATCTAGCACTAAAGCAGCCCATCCCTACGGAACGCCGTCCTACTCCAGCGCTGGCAGCGCAACTGACGCAGCGGTTACAGCGCGAAGCGGACAATGGGCGGAAGAGCGCTCTGCGGAGCACTATCGATAGCGATCTCCAGCTCCAGGCAGAGCAGGTGGCGGCTTTCTATCAATCTACCCTCCCTCAGGGGACCACCCTTGCTGCGCTGGTGGTGGCGAATGAGGATGGCGCTCTCCGCGCACATCTCGGCTCGGGGGGGTACTGGCAGGTGAGTCAGCTCGATCTTACCCGGGCGATCCGCTCTCCCGGCTCTACCCTGAAACCGTTCATCTACGCCCTGGGGTTTGAACAGGGTCTTATTCATCCCCAAACCCGGGTGGTGGACAGACCCCAATCCTACCAAGGTTACACCCCACAGAATTTTGACAAACGCTATCGGGGAGAGGTAACGGTAGCCCGGGCACTGCAGCAGTCGCTCAATATTCCGGCAATCACCCTGTTGCAGGAGGTGGGGCCGGCGGCGCTGTTGGGGCTGCTGCGGCGAACCGGGGTAGAGCTGAAGCTGCCAACAGGAGACCTGCCGGGGTTGGCGTTGGGACTAGGCGGGGCAGGCGTAACGCTGGAACAGTTGGCCACCCTCTATCTGGCGATCCCCCGAAACGGCATCTCTATCCCGATTAAAAGCTCTTTCGGTGCCGTTGGCGAAGAGGGGGTGAGACTCATCTCCCCCCGGGCGGCGTGGTACCTGGACCGTATCCTTGCCGATACCCCGCCTCCACCGGGGCAGACGGGGCTTGCCGCCGTCCGTTTTAAGACCGGAACCTCCTACGGCTTTCGTGACACCTGGGCGGTGGGCTACAGTCGTGACTACACCGTAGCCGTCTGGGTAGGGCGGGTGAACGGTGGATACGGCGAAGGTGAAACCGGCCTCAGCCGGGCGGCACCGCTTCTTCTACGACTGTTTGAACTGCTACCGGGGAGTGAACAGCGCTGGAGCCTCCCCCAACCAGACGGCGTTATCTCTGTGGAAGATCGCGCGCTCCCTCTCGCCCTGCAGCACTTTCCTCCCCGTAGTGGTACAGAGATCCTCCCGCCAGAGATCGGTTATCCCAAAGAGGGAAGTCAACTCTCCATGACAAAACTCGATTCAACCTCAGGCGCTGTGCTTCTTCGGGTCAGAAACGGAACGCCTCCCTACGCCTGGTTGGTCAATGGAGAGAAGCTGGTGGTAAGTGGCGACACTGCAGTAACCCCGTGGTACCCTGACGGTGTCGGTGCCGCAGCTATCACGGTGATTGATCGTCAAGGTGTTCGTGATAAAGTCTCTCTCTGGGTAGGTCCATAAGTGGAGAGGTGGTTAACCCGAAGAGGCGCTGGCACTCCCCGGTGTATCACGCGAATCGCTGATTCAAGAGGCAAAATTCATGCTCGCGCTT
>JADFYS010000472.1 GCA_015232955.1 Gammaproteobacteria bacterium | reverse complement strand
CCGAGAAGAGTCGCGCTTATCGGCTTTCTGGAACCAGCGTTTCCAGGTATCTTGGGTAATAAACCATCTATCAGATCACATCCTCACCCTTCCCGACGGAGACATTATGCGAATTACCCCCTTTCTGCTCATCTTCTGTATATCCGCCCCTCTCTTCGCAGCCCCACTCCCGCCGGCACTTACCCAGCCTGCCCCTGAAGTGATCGCCGCAGCGAAGAGCACGCTAGCTACCATGAAAGAGCTGGAGCGGGGACCCTACAGCCGTATTCGCTGGTTCTGCAGTGATGGAACCGACCACCCCCCAACGCCCTACCCGTGTGCAGCGCGGGGGGGCGGGGTGCAACACGCCGCATATTCCGCCGACAGAGAGCATTTGGCCCGGCTGGGTTGGCCTGCAGGGACGGTGATTGCTGCCCTGACATGGGAGCAGTTTTGGGATCAAGAGAACCGCCACACACGCCTGCGCGCCCTCCCTCTGGAGAGATACCTCACCGCAATTGATGATGGTTGGGTCCTGCGTCGAGCCCGGAATTATCGGGGACGGGTTCAGATCGAGGATGAGGAGCGGGCAGGGCGCCAACTGCTTCTCCGGTTGTTAGCGCAGAAAGATTTTGTTCGGGAAAACTTATTTCTGATTCGGGAGCTGGTACGCACCCTGCCTCATGGTCAGGGAGGAGAGGATAGAACCCGCACCATTCGTCACCTTTCGCAAGAGATTGCAGAGGCAGTGCCCGCTTTTACGCCATTACGGGTAGAGATCCATACCATGCCCTCGGCGAAGAGCGCAGAGCGGGTGCGTGGCTGGCTACAACAGAACCCCAAGGCGCCTCAGAAGGAGAGGGAGAAGGGAGAGCGGCTGGCACAGGCGTTGGATGGACTATATGGGGAAGAGGGGCGTAGGGATCGTCTGCGCCTTATCGCCAAAAAGGTTGAGAAAAGTACTCCACCGATTACAGTGCTGCTGCAGCAGGAGGGGAGTCGACCTCCTCTCGCTCGAATCGCACTTCTGACCGAGGTGATAGAGCAGCTTGGGCAGCACAATCTTGGCAGTAGAACCGCCCAAGATCTCCTGCGACTGGATCTGCTGCAAGAGCTTGAGGCGGAGATCAGAACCTCGGCACTGGAACTTTTACAGCAGAACCTGACGCGCCAAGAGCTACTGCAGTTGGCACAGCAACTTCTCAGAGGCTGTCGTGGCGTTGGACTGCTCTCAGCGACAGAAGAGGAGGCGCTTGCCCAACCCCTATCACTCCTGGCAACCGATATCGGGAAAACAGCCGAATACGCCACGGCTACCCGCCGTCTTTCGCTGGTGGCGTCGTGGTCTGCACTGACCGTTCGCTACCATTTTGCTGAACCGTTATCCCGCTACGCGGCGGTTGAGCCGAAGGCGCAGTACTTTGTGGATGACCTTCTGCGTGACTCTCTTCTGTTGCCGCTGGCCGAGGTGAGTAAACGACTCGCTGCGGATGGTGCCCAGGTTGCGGGAATGAGTCACCGACTCTTTGGTAAAGAGGTGGTGGGGCTGCTCGGGATCAACCCAGGGGTCGCCAGTGGGACCTTGCGCCTACTGGAGCGGACGGAAGAGATGGTAGAGAAGCCACTGGCCAGCGATGAGATCGTGGTGATGAGTGAAACCGTTGCAGAGTTGACACCGGTGGCCGGGATTCTCACCCTGGGTGAGGGCAACCCACTGTCACATGTGCAGATGTTGGCGAGGAATCTGGGGATCCCCAATAGCGCCCTCTCCCCGGCGCTGCTGCCTCAGCTGAGAGACCATGCCGGAAAACGGGTGGTGCTGGCAGTTGCCAGTGATGGCAGAGTGGTGCTGGAGGAGGTGGCAGAAGCCTCAAGCCTTAGTCAACAGCAAGCGAACCGAGAGGGGCGGCAGTCACGGGTAGAAGCTCCCCGGCCCGATCTCAGTGTCACCCAGCCACTCTACCTCTCCCAGTTAAACACCGCCCTCTCCGGTAAAGTGGTCGGTCCAAAAGCGGCAAATGTCGGCGAGTTGCACCGAATTTTTCCTGGCAGAATCGCCCCCGCTATCGCCCTCCCATTCGGAATCTTTGCCGCGCACACCGAAGCGCCAAGATTGCGGTTACTGCGGGCATTTCAGCGCAAC
>JADFYS010000471.1 GCA_015232955.1 Gammaproteobacteria bacterium | reverse complement strand
CTACAGGCGTGGGAAGAGGGGTGGGAGAGCCGCAACACCCCTCACTACCTCAGCTTCTACTCCCCCGACCATTTTCAGGGGGATGAGAAAAATTTCGAGCAGTGGTCCAGCCATAAACAGCGCGTCAATGCCAACAAAAGCTATATTCGCCTCGCGCTTCATGAGATCTCAATCTTCCGTTACCCCGGAGTAGAAGGGATGGTGGAGTTTACCTTTTCGCAAGACTATCAGAGCAGCAACTACAACAAGATCGGGCGTAAACGGCTCTACTGGCAGCGAGAGTCAGGTGAGCAGTGGCGCATCATCTTTGAGGGGAGCGCCTGAACCCCTAAATCCTTTTAAATTACGAAGAACTACTCTCCTCCGGCAACATCTCCGTCGGCGTCTGTGATGCTGGCTCTGCCTCCAGCAGAGGGGGGGGCGGCGGAGGTGGTTTCGCTACCGGCGTATTTTCACTCAACCACTGCACGAGATCGACCCATATCCGGCTAATCTCCGACGGTGAAGGCATAATTCCGGCGTGGCGCAGCTCGATAGTCACCACCGGGATATCCCGTTCTATCCCCGCGTAGTTGCCCATCGACCCGGGGTAGACCCCCAACTGATGCAGATTGAGATCCCCCAACCGCTGCGGTGGCTTGCTCTTGCCGTCAAAGTCCAACAGCCCGAACGGGGCGTGAACCGAGACAATGACATCCGGTTGAAACGCAATCACCAGTTGATGGAGCCAGCGGGTCTCCGGCTCGCTCAGGGGATCGCTCCCGGGGTAACGGCGGGGATTCTTGCGGGTTCGATTCTCCCAGTAATCTTTTGAGAGACGGTGCCAGTCGTGGGTAGGGAAATTACGGTTGAGATCGACACCGCGGGCATTCATTCGCTGAGATCGCTTCTGCAGCAGACCATCGGGGTTGAGCAGGGGGATCACCTTCCAGTGAAACAGCCCGGAGTGATGCGTATCAAGCGTCTGCATCCACTTAAAGACGATACTGACCGAAGAGTACTCATCACCGTGTATTCCGCCGATCAGCAGCACCCGTGCCTGAGGTGTTCGTGGGGGCAGAGGGGGGTACTCCTTCATCAGCAGGGGGATCCCCTCTACCGATGCTGCTCCGGTCAACTGCAGGCCGTTATCACACTCCCCGTAGCTTACACTCGCCAGTTTGTTGGCGATCTTGTGACAGACAGCATCGACCCCCATCACCTCCTCTGCCTGAAGCGGTGAGTTCCACAACAGGAACAGACCTAGACAGGTGTGGGGGAAGGGGTTATGCAGTTTCAACAATTTCAAAGCTGTGACTTATTTCGACCCCACCCCGCCCGAGCATGATTGAGGCCGAGCAGTACTTCTCTGCCGAGAGTGCCACCGCTTTTTCCACCCGCACCTGTTGGAGTTTGCGTCCGCTCACCACAAAATGGAGATGGATTCGGGTGAAGACCTTCGGCTCGCTCTCCGCCCGTTGCGCATCGACCTCCACCCGGCAGCCGCTCACCTCCTGCCGCCCCTTACGCAGAATGTGGACCACATCAAAGCTACTGCAGCCACCAACACCGAGGAGCAGCATCTCCATCGGCCGCACCCCGCGATTCTCACCTCCCGCCTCTGGCGGACCATCCATCACAATCCGGTGACCGCTACCCGCTCTGCCACTAAAACACGCCTTTCCCTGCCAGTCTACAGTGGCACGCATCACACACTCCTCACTTCAGCTCAATTCAAAATTGGATTTTAACTGTAAGCGGCGACAAAATCTTTCGAAAAACGGTCAAGATCGCGCTGCGGGAGGTGGTTGATCCCAGCAGCCCCCTTCCGCCCTCCCCCGGTGGCGTAGCGACTACAGAGGCGATCGGCCCCGCTCCGCCGCACTGCCGGGGCGCGAACACTGACGATATACCCCCCTTGATGATGGTGAGTCAGAATCGCATGCGCCCGCTGCGGGGCAAGCTGCAGCAGTTGGTTGGCAAAGACCCCGCTCACCCTCCGCGCCCAGGGTGCATCGTCAAGAATATAGAGTGCGGCCGTTGCCTTCTCCAGCAGCGGTTGCGTCTGCATCGCCTGCGCCATATCCTCCGCATACCCCGCTTCGAGCTGGTGATAGATCCCGCTTTCACCCTCGATAAAGGCGAAGGGGGTCGGATAGC
>JADFYS010000470.1 GCA_015232955.1 Gammaproteobacteria bacterium | reverse complement strand
TAATGATGGTGAGGTCTCATCGGAGGGGTAATCTAGAAGATGAAAAAGCTGTTGAGACCACTGCACCCAGTCACTCTTAAACTCCCAGACAAAGTGGCCAATCTGCGCCACCTGCTGCGCCAACTGGTACTGCTGGTTGATCGACTCCAGCTCTCCTCTCGCCTTGGCCAGAAGCAGGTTCTGCTCATCTTTCTCATCAAAGGCGGAGCGCAGCTCGCTGTAGGCGGTCTGCAGCTCTTCGTTGGTGGACTGCAGCTCCTCGTTGGTGGTCTCCAGCTCTTCGTTGGTGGACTGCAGCTCCTCATTGGCCGACTGCAGCTCCTCATTCATCGACTGCAACTCTTCGTTGCTGGTCTCCAACTCTTCCACCAGAGTCTGCATCTGTTCACGGGTACGGTTGAGTTCATCCTCCAGCGCACGGTAACGCTCATCTTTCTCCTCGCCACCGCTTTCACGACTACTATTGATCAAGGCGGTGTCAAATCCCTCCTCCTGAAAGCAGACGAGGATCGCGGACTGTTGTTCATCACTCTTGTCCACCGGGGTGACCGTCAGCCGGACAAAGAGCTGCTTTTCGCCGTTATGAATCTCGATAAAAGGGGTCTTAAACAGCTCTTGCTTCAGCTCTACCTGACTCAGGGCGGCGCGCATCTCATTGGCAAGGCGGGGGTGGAGGTTGCGAACGATGTTGTCATTCGGCTCCCCCTCGGGACGGATCAGATAGGGGTTATTACCGCTGCTGTAGATGATGTTCTGCATATCATTAATCAGAACACAGCTCGGCATGATATGTTGGCGAAATTTCTCTGCCAACAGCTCTTCCAGACTCTGTTTACGGCTACTGACTTTGGGTTCGATATATCTTGGAACCTGGGTCAACCGCATCGCTTTTGCAGCGATCGGGGTCTTGGTTCCAAGGTAGTTCGCCTCGTAGACCCGCCAGCGGGCGTCGATGGTCTTAAAGTAGTTCTGAAACTGACCGATGCTCTCGCTCTTGCCCAGCAGCATCAGGCCGTGGGAGTTGAGGGCGTAGTGAAAGGTGGGAAATACCTTCTGCTGCAGCTCAGCATTAAAATAGATCAACAGGTTGCGGCAGGTGACAAAGTCAAGACGGAGAAAGGGGGGATCGGAGATAAGATTGTGGCGAGAGAAGATGATCATCTCCCGAATCCCCTTGCTGGCGACAAACTCATCGCGGGAGACCTGAAAATAGCGTCCGAGCAGTTTGGTATCGATTCCCATGAGTGCCGATTCAGAGTAGATGGCACGACGGCCGATGGCGAGGGCATCTTCATCGATGTCGGTGGCGAAGATCTGCACTTTCCACTTCGCCAGATCCTCTCCGAGGATCTCACTAATGAGAATGGCGATGGTATACGCCTCTTCACCAGTAGAGCAGCCGGGGATCCAGGCGCGAAAGACCCGTTCACTCTTGCTCTTTAGCCGCTGAGCGAGCAGGGTGTGGACCAGCTCAAACACCTCGGAGTCACGAAAGAAGGAGGTGACCCCGATTAGGATATTTTTAAAGAGTTCAGTCACTTCAGAGCGGTTTTTCTGAAGAAAGTTATTGTACTCAGTGAGGGAGGAGATCTTGAGCATCGCCATCCGCCGTTCGATCCGTCGTTTGATGGTGTTGGTCTTATAGAGGCTGAAATCGACCAGCGCCACATCCTTAATCTTGGAGAGGATGTTGCGATAGAGATCGGGGTCTTTGTGCTCATCCTGGGACAACTTGACCCGTTCGGGATAGAGATAGAGCGCCTGCAGCTCTTTTGCCATCCCTGCGGGGGGGAGGATAAAGTCGATATTGGCGGTCTGAATGGCGGCGTTGGGCATCCCGTCATATTTGGCGCTCTCGGGATCTTGCACCAGGGTGAACCCCCCTTCGGCCTTAATCGCCCGTATCCCTCGTGCGCCATCGCTGCCGGTACCGGAGAGGATAATACCGATGGCGCGACTGCCGCTATTCTCGGCAATGGATTCGAGGAGAAGATTGATGCTGGGGCGGGGAGCGTAGGTAGGGTTGTCGGGGGTGGTTAGGCAGATGGCATTCTCTTTCACCGTGATATACCCAAGATACCTGAAAACCCTTGTTCCAGAAAGCCGATAAGTGCGACTCTTCTGCGTTATGAAGCCTTTG